>JBFHCW010000214.1:0-4335 GCA_041585035.1 Litorivivens sp. | reverse complement strand
TCACTCGGCTGGCTCACCACCTTACTGTGAGGGCGACTATGTCCACGCATAATCTAAAAGGTAGTAGAAGAAGTAAGCAACGGGGAGCCTCAGCAATAGAGTTTTCACTCGTGCTGCCGGTCTTCCTCGCTTTGATGTACGCCGTGGTGAGCTACTCCACCGTTTTTCTGTTAATTCAAAGTTTTACTTACGCCTCAGAAGACGCGCTACGTGCCGCAGTTGCGGTAGATTGCGACGGCCTCACAGCACAACAATGTATCGACAATCGGATCACGCCGGCAGTTCGCGCACAGGTCGTCACGTCACTCGACTGGTTACCAGCGTCGGTGAAAAGCATCGTTCTCGGCAGCGCGGGTGAAGAAGTTGTCGTCAACTGCGCAAGCGACACCTGCACTGTAGAAGTGCGCTATGACAATTACGCCACCAATCCGCTGATTCCCGCAGTAACCCTGCCGGCCATCGGCACGATACCGCGTGTACCACAGCATTTAATC
Source organism: Litorivivens sp. (assembly GCA_041585035.1). GTDB lineage: Bacteria > Pseudomonadota > Gammaproteobacteria > Pseudomonadales > Spongiibacteraceae > Litorivivens. Next base: position 3,841 of record JBFHCW010000214.1, on the reverse strand, counting down.
GGACGGGCAAGCCTGCGGGTCTAGGCAGAATCAGGCCAGAACGCTTAACAGGCAAGATTGCACAAGGAAGCGACCATGCAGCCAAAAACACTCAAGATACTCGCCTTCGGCCTGATCGGCTTTTCGGTGATTCTCGCGATTATCGGACTTCGCCTGAGCTCCCAGCCAAAAGTTGATTCGGTAGCACTGGCGCCTGAATCGACCTATAAGGTCGTGGTCACCAAGCGCGCCATCTCACCCAACACGGTTTTGACCGCGGACGATGTCCAGAGCATCCCCTACCCACTCAGTGCAGGCGGTACGTTCAGCGAGACCTCAGCCGTGGTCGGCAAGGAAATCTACGTCGCCCTGCCCCAGGGTGAAGTGTTGCGCCAGCAACATTTTGAAATCTCCAGCCTACTGGCTGAACAGGTAAACCCGGGCTTTCGCGCACTTGCCGTTGCGGTTGACGAAACCATTGGTACTGGAGGCTATCTGGTGCCTGGCGACAAAGTCGATGTGCTATTTGCGACTCGTGCCAATCGCGAGTCCGGCAATGCCAGCGTTTCCCGGCGCATACTCACCGATATCAAAGTTCTTGCCTTCGGCAATGTCCTTCAGGGCTCAACCCCTCCCGACGATGAGGCGTCCGGTAAACGCAGCCGAACCGCCGTACTGGAGGTTCCGGAAGCCGATATCAGCAAGTTATTGCTGGCAGAAACCGCCGGATCTCTGCGACTGGCAGCCGTAGGTGAGCGCGAACTTGAGCAAATGAAGCTTGGGGCGACATCGACTGAGCGCGCCGAGATCAAAGCGGATATGGGGGATGTTATCGGCAAGCCCAAGCAAGTATACAAACCGCGACCGAAGGTTTACGTCTACCACGGCGACAGCGTGGAAACAGTGAGGACATCTCCATGAAAAAAGTAACCATGATTTTTCTTGGACTGGGCCTGCTGTTCTCCGCGTCAGTCTTCGCAAGCGACAATATTGATTTGAAAATGATTAGCGGCGAGCAGTATCAGATGCGCGCGCCGGAGGCCATCGTGCGCACCGCTGTAGGCAACCCCGACGTGCTCAGCGTCAAAGTGATCAACAGCCGCGAAATCCTGTTGACTGCCAAAGCCGACGGCAAAACGTCGCTGATGGTCTGGAAGAAGGGTTATCGCAATCCGCTGCGCTACAAGGTCGACGTGACACCGGACATCGGCAAGGTGGCCCCTTCGACCCGCGTGCAGGCGATACAGGGCGGCATTATGGTGAGCGGCGCAGTCGCCTCATTGGCTGAGCATGATGGTGTCGTGGCTGCAGCAGGTAAAAGTGCTGTCGACAATACGCACTCTACGGGCCCCATACAGGTGCAGACCGACATTCGTATTGTCGAGATAAGTCGCAACGAACTGAAATCCGTTGGCTCCCTGCTGGCAAAAAATACCCTGAATACAACCGCTGCCATCGGCTCTCCCGGAAGCTACGCAGGCGTCGAAGGCGGTAATGGGGGCTTTAACCTGCTGACCAGCACAGGCTTTCTGCCGAACGCCGACGGATACTCGCTGCTGATCGGGAAAGCCCAGCGCGGACTACTCGGCGTGATCAGCGCTCTGCAAACCAACGGTTACGCCTACACGCTGGCAGAGCCCTCACTGGTGGCTCTGTCCGGCCATACCGCCAGCTTTCTCGCCGGCGGCGAATTCCCCTACCCTGCCAGCAATGACAATGGCGATGTGGAAATCGAATACCGCGAGTTTGGCGTGCGCCTCAAGCTCACCCCCACCGTACTCGACAATCAGAACATCATGTTGAAAGTTGCGCCGGAAGTCAGCGAGCTCGACTTCGTCAGCGGCATTCAAACCGGTGGCGTTTCAGTGCCGTCACTGCGCGTGCGCCGCACGGACACGGCGGTACAACTCGCCTCAGGTGAAAGCTTTATCATCAGCGGCCTGATCAGTACACGCACCGCAAACAGTGCTGACAAATTTCCCGGACTCGGTGATATACCCATTCTCGGCGCGTTCTTCCGTTCGACCCGCTTTGAGCGCGAGGACAAGGAACTGATCATGATTGTGACGCCGCACCTCGTGCGACCGCTGGCGGCTCAGGTCCAACTGCCGGAATTGCCTGGCGAGATCTACCGTCGTCATCAGCCGAGCTTTGGTGACATTCTGTTTGGTGATGCACAACCCGAATACAGCGGCAAAACCTGGAGTTCTCCAGGCGTTGGTTTCTCGGATTGAACACCACAACGGAACCGTGGATAACAGGAGACGACTGTGTCCGAACTCAGTAACGATGAACTTCTCAATATCAGCGATGAGTATGAGCGCTTAAAGGCTGCACTGCACCGCTTTGTTATAGAGCGCATTGAAGACGAAGAAGCCTTTTACGATGGCGACACCAAACGCCTTGCACGATCTATTTCCGGCTATATCAGCCAGTACTGCCGCATCTACGAAACGCCCATTCCAGAGCAAGAGCAGGCCGCACTGGAAAAGGAGCTGTTTGACGAGATCGCCGGCTACGGCCCACTGCAAAGCCTGCTCGAAGACCCGGAGGTCAACGACATTCTGATCAACGGCCCCACGTCGATCTTTATCGAGCGCAATGGTGTGCTGGAAAAAACCCGGCTGCGCTTTCTTGATGATCGCCATGTACTGCGGGTTATCCGTCGCATGATTTCTCCGCTGGGGCGGCGCATCGATGAATCCAGCCCGCTGGTCGACGGCCGCCTGCCCGATGGCAGCAGGATCAACGCCATTGTGCCGCCGCTGTCACTGGAAGGCCCCTGCCTGTCGATTCGGAAATTCCGCCAGAAAGCCCTGACCGAAGAAGACTTGATCAGCAGTGGCTCGATAAACACAGAGGCCATGGAATTCCTTAAACAGGCCGTCAATGCAAGAGCCAATATACTGGTCAGCGGCGCTACCGGCGCCGGCAAGACCACCATGCTCAACGCCCTTAGTCAGTACATTTTTGACGGGCAACGGGTTGTCACGATTGAAGACGCCGCCGAACTCCAACTGCAACACAGTCACGTTGTCAGACTCGAAACCCGCCCCCCCAATAACGAAGGTGTAGGCCGAGTCTCTGCCCGCGAACTTTTGCGCAATGCTTTGCGTATGCGCCCTGACAGAATCATCGTCGGCGAAAGTCGCGGCGGCGAAGTTCTGGATATGCTGCAGGCCATGAATACCGGCCACAGCGGTTCCATGAGCACCGTACACGCCAACTCGGCCGAGGATGCTATCACTCGTCTGGAGATGATGATTGGCCTGTCTGACTTCAAAGGCTCGGATAGCCTGTGTCAAAAAATGATTGGCAGTGCACTGGATTATATTGTCCACGTAGGCAGGCTAAACAGTGGCCAACGTGTCGTTAGGGAAATCGTCAAAGTCAGTGGAAAACAGGCCGAGTTGAAACCCATATTTCTCTTTAATGAGCATACCAAGGCCCTTGAAAGGGTTGATCAGAATGGTTCTGGCCGAGCACCTCTAAAGGAGGGGCTGGTGTGATCTGGGTTCTGGTCAGCCTCCTTATCGCCAGCGCCGGCGCCATGCTATTGCTGGCAGGCAAGAACGAGCCGCCCCCGACTGGCAGCAAAAAAGAGGAGGATTTCGACCCCCTCACTGCCAGAAAAGCCTCCTGGACACCGGAGGTTCTGATTCGCTACTTGAACCGCCTAGGCTTGAACCTGAAGCCATCGCTGGTCATGAGCTTGCTGGTCGTGGAAATGGTACTGGTTGTTATACTCTGGCTCGCATTGGAGTTTTCTGTCGCCCTCTTGGCAGCCTTGGGATTGCTGCTCATTACCCATTTAGCGCTGCAGGCGCTGGGCGCACGACAAAAACAACGCATGCTGCAAACC
>JBFHCW010000213.1:0-4342 GCA_041585035.1 Litorivivens sp. | reverse complement strand
TCGCGCTGGAAGTTGCGGCACCACTCGTCGGCCAGTTGGCCCAGCTCGGTGTTGTCGTACTCTTCGCTCATCAGCTTGGCGCGATCGTAGGCAGACAGATCCTTGCCTTCTTTTTCCCAGGCATCGAATACCTGTTGACGGAAGTTCAGCGTCCAGTTGAAAGACGGGCTGTTGTTGTAAACCAGTTTCGCGCTGGGAACCACTTCGCGGATACGGTTTACCATGCCGGCGATCTGGCCAACGTGAGGCTTCTCAGTCTCGATCCAAAGCAGGTCAGCACCGTTCTGCAGGCTGGTGATACAGTCCAGAACCACGCGGTCTTCGCCAGTGCCCGGCTTGAACTGGAACAGGCCAGAGCGCAGACGCTTGGGCTTGAGCAGTTTGCCGTTGGACTTGATTACAACGTCGCCGTTTTCGATCTGGTCGGCAGAATCGATGTACTCGCCGTCGAGGAAGGCGTTGTACTGGTCGCCCAAGTCGCCCGGCTCTTCAGTTACAGCGATTTGCTTGGTCAGGCCGGCGCCCAGAGAGTCGGTGCGTGCAACGATAACGCCGTCGTCAACACCCAGCTCAAGGAAGGCGTAGCGGCAGGCGCGGATTTTCGCGAGGAAATCTTCGTGCGGTACAGTAACTTTACCGTCCTGGTGGCCACACTGCTTCTCGTCAGATACCTGGTTTTCGATCTGGATACAGCAGGCACCGGCTTCGATCAGTTTCTTGGCCAGCAGGTAAGTGGCTTCGGCGTTACCGAAACCGGCGTCGATGTCAGCAATAATCGGTACAACGTGAGTTTCGTAGTTGTCGATCTTGTTGATGATCTCTTCTTCCTTGGCCTTGTCGCCAGCTTCGCGAGCTTCGTCCAGGCCGCGGAACAGGTGGTTCAGTTCCCACGCATCTGCTTGCTTGAGGAAGGTGTAGAGTTCGCGGATCAGGTCAGCGACAACGGTTTTCTCGTGCATGGACTGGTCGGGCAGGGGGCCAAACTCAGAGCGCAGTGCTGCAACCATCCAGCCTGACAGGTAGAGGTAGCTTTTATCGGTTGTGCCGAAGTGTTTCTTGACCGAAATCATCTTCTGTTGACCGATAAAGCCGTGCCAGCAGCCCAGCGACTGGGTGTACTTGCTGGTGTCAGCATCGTACTCGGCCATGTCTTTGCGCATGATGCCGGCGTTGTACTTGGCGATATCCAGGTGGGTGTTGAAGCGGTTTTGCAGCTTCATACGGGCAGCGGCTTCAGGCTTGATGTCGCGCCAGGAGTCACCCATCTGCTCGCGCAGTTTGGCGATGTGTTCGATAGTTGAGCGATAATCAGACATATTCGATCCCTTCTCGTGTCGAATGGAGTTGACGGATGCCGCGTATTCTAGGGCTGGCAGGTTGATTTATCTAATTTATAGACTTAATAGCGAGTATTTTTCATGTAAATAGCATGTTCCCCATCACTCAGGGGAATTTCTGCCAACAAAAAGTATTGTAGACAGCGCTGTGGCGTCTATAAATGACCTTGAGGCACGCAATCCCGGTAGTTTTATTTATTTTCCGTATGAATTGCGCGGATAATATGGATTGATTTGTGAAATTATCCTGTGCTCGCTAACATGCCCGCAAACTCCGGTTCCCCGACTATCGGGCATTTGTACTTACCATATAGCTGTATATTAAGGAGCAAGCATGTCTTCATCTTCCACCAAGCGCATCGAACACAGCGGCCTGCAGATTGCAGAGGTGCTGTATCGCCTGGTCAACGAAGAAATTGCACCGGGTACTGGAGTAGAGCCTGATCACTTCTGGTCGCAGTTCGCGGCTATCCTCAAGGATCTGGCGCCCAAGAACAAGCGTTTGCTGGCCGCGCGTGACGAAATGCAGGCCACCATCGACAGCTGGCACCGGGAGAACCCGGAGTTTGACGCCGCCAAATACAAAACCTTTCTCGAGGATCTGGGCTACCTGCTGCCAGAGCCGGCCAATGTTGAGGTCAGCACCTCCAATGTGGATGCCGAGATTGCCACCCTGGCGGGTCCGCAGCTGGTCGTGCCGGTCATGAATGCTCGCTACGCCCTGAACGCGGCCAATGCCCGCTGGGGCAGCCTTTATGACGCGCTCTACGGCACCGATGTGATTCCCGAGGACAGCGGCGCGGATAAAGGTAAAGGTTACAACCCCGTGCGCGGCAACAAGGTTATTGCCTACGCCCGCAAGTTTCTGGATACCCATACGCCACTGGCGAGTGGGTCACACGCTGACGCCACCGGCTATACCGTTGTTGACGGCCAGCTGCAGGTAGCGCTGAAGGATGGCAGTACCCAGGGCCTGAAGAACGCTGATCAGTTTGTAGGTTATGCGGGTGATACTGCTGCGCCTAGCAACATTCTGCTGATCAACAACGGCCTGCACATCGATATTCAAATCGACGCAGAGCACCCGATTGGGAAGACGGACCCGGCCCATGTCAAAGATGTGGTGCTTGAGGCCGCATTGACCACCATTCAGGACTGCGAAGATTCTGTCGCGGCGGTTGATGCTGAAGACAAGGTAGTGGTTTACAGCAACTGGCTGGGCCTGATGAAGGGCACGCTGGAAGAATCCCTGGAAAAGGGCGGGAAAACCATCACCCGCCGCCTGGTTGAAGACCGCGTCTTTACCGCCAAAGACGGCAGTAAGCTGACTCTGCACGGTCGCAGCCTCCTGCTGGTGCGCAATGTAGGTCACCTGATGACCAACGAGGCGATTCTGGACGCCGACGGCAACGAGGTTCCGGAAGGCATTATGGACGGCATGGTCACCGCACTGGCGTCCATTCACGACCTGAAACGCACCGGTACGCTGTGCAACTCCCGTGAAGGCAGTGTGTACATCGTTAAGCCGAAAATGCACGGCCCGGAAGAGGTGGCCTTTGCCTGCGAACTGTTTGATCGCATCGAAGACGCGTTGGGTCTGACCCGCAACACCCTGAAAATTGGCATCATGGACGAAGAGCGCCGCACCACGGTGAACCTGAAAGCCTGTATCGCCATGGCCAAGGAGCGGGTGATCTTTATCAATACCGGTTTCCTTGATCGCACCGGTGACGAAATTCACACCAGCATGGAAGCGGGCCCCTTTGTGCGCAAGGCTGACATGAAGCAGCAAGCCTGGATCAAAGCCTACGAAGACTGGAACGTGGACATTGGTCTGGAATGTGGTCTGAGTGGCAAGGCCCAGATCGGTAAAGGCATGTGGGCCATGCCCGATGAGATGGCGCAGATGATGGACGCCAAGATTGGTCACCCGAAGGCCGGCGCTAACTGTGCCTGGGTACCGTCACCTACCGCTGCGACACTGCACGTAATGCATTACCACGAAGTCAGTGTTGCCAGCGTGCAGCAGCAACTGGCTGAGCGTCAGCGCGCAGCGCTGGACGATATTCTGACCATTCCGGTAGCCAAGGACACTAACTGGTCTGCTGAAGAGATTCAGAATGAACTGGACAACAATGCCCAGGGCATTCTTGGTTATGTTGTGCGCTGGATCGATGCCGGTGTCGGCTGTTCCAAAGTGCCGGATATCAATGACGTTGGCCTGATGGAAGATCGCGCGACCCTGCGAATCTCCAGTCAGCATATCGCCAACTGGTTGCGCCACGGGGTTTGTTCTGAAGAGCAGGTCATGGAAACCCTCAAGCGCATGGCCGAAGTGGTAGACCGCCAGAATGCGGGCGACCCGGATTACGTGAATATGGCCCCGAACTTTGATGACAACGTGGCTTTCCAGGCCGCCTGTGATCTGGTGTTCAAGGGCACCGAGCAACCCAACGGCTATACCGAGCCGGTGTTGCACGCCCGTCGCCGAGAGCTTAAGGCAAAGCGTGGCTAGTCGCCTGATCGGGCACTGGGCGCTTTCCTAACCGACTTCATACCTGTCAGTGTGAGGCTTGCCCGGCAATTTGCCGGGCTTTTTTTTAAGCCTTCCGGACTGTATTTCCATTCGGCGAAGCTTCTGGTTAAATGATTTTTCATAATTATTATTGAGCTTGAGGCATTTATCCTATGAATTTGTCCCGCGTTGATCTCAATCTGCTGGTGTATCTGGACGTGTTGCTGCGTGAAAAAAACGTGACGCGTGCGGCGGAGCAGTTGGGCATCACCCAGCCAGCACTGAGTAACGGCCTGCGCCGATTGCGGGAACTGTTTGGCGACCCCTTGCTGGTGCGCACCAGTGAGGGGATGACGCCCACAGAGCGCGCCAATGAACTTCAGCCTCAAGTGCGTGGCATATTGGCCTCGGTTGAAAAGGCCGTGCTGCCGGTGGCGGAGTTTGATGCCAAAACCAGTACCCGGGTGTTCCGGATTATGGCCACGGACTA
>JBFHCW010000212.1:0-4353 GCA_041585035.1 Litorivivens sp. | reverse complement strand
CTGTCGGTTGCGGACGCGCTTAATCATTCTGAAACTGTAGAATCCACCCCTGTCGCAATGGGAGACAGCCCATGAAAAAAATAACACTCTTGCTCAGCCTGTTGCTGTGCATGCCCGCGCTGGCAAAAGACATTGTCGTCAAGGATGGCGAGTCCATTCAGGCGGCCGTCAATAAGGCGGTCAGCGGTGATGTCATTCTGGTCGAGCCCGGAACCTACCGCGAAAGCATTTATATCGACAAAGACAACATCACCTTGCGCGGTGTGGTGGTGGAGGGCGAATGGCCAGTGATGGAGGGCGATCATAAACTGAATGACGCCATTCTCTATTCGGGCAATAACGTGACCGTCGAGTGGCTCAAGATCATGCATTACAAGGGTAATGCCATTATGGGGCAGTCGGGCAACAACTACGTTATTCGCAATAACTGGATTGTCGACACCGGGGTCTACGGTATTTTCCCTCAGTATGGCAAGAACGGCCTGATTGAGTACAACGTGCTAAGCGGCATCGAAGACGCGGCTATTTATGTGGGCATGTGTGACAACGTCGACGTGAAGCATAACGAAGTTTTTGACAGCGTGGCCGGTATCGAAATCGAAAACACCCGCCACGCACTAGTGGAAAACAACTACGCCCATAACAATACGGCCGGTATTCTGGTGTTTATTACACCGGGTCTGCCGATCAAAACGGCCTACGACATTATTGTTCGCAACAACTTTGTGGTGAATAACAACACCCCGAACTTTGGTGCGCCGGGCTCCATTGTCTCGAAAGTGCCGGTGGGTGTGGGTGTGGTGGTTATGGCCGCCGATGATGTAAAAATTGAAGGCAACATCATTACCGGAAACCAGACGGCCGGTATTGTTATTACTGACCTGGCCTTTGTGACCGATGTGGCCAGTGACAAGGAAAGCGAGCCAAACCCGGACAACATCAAGATTCTGGATAATCTGATGTTCAATAATGGCTCTGATCCGGTTGCGGAAGTGAAAGCGGCCATGCTCACAAAATTTAAAACGACCGGGCCGGATATTCTTGCCAATGTCGGCAGTGCACAGGAGCCGGATAACTGCATACTGAACGCCGAGCGTTATACCTCGTTTGGTATTGGCAAGTGGAGCACGTGTGACATCACGACCACGGCAGATGTCAAAACCTACCTGTTGCCGGCCGACGCCGCCCCGCGTGAGATTGAGACTGATGCCGACCGGGTGGCTCGTCTTTACAAGGGCATCTGCGCCGGTTGTCATGCCTATAACCTGCGTATGATCGGGCCGCCTGCCATGGCGATTCAGGCGCAGTATTACGATAACCCCCAGGGTATCGCCGATTATTTGGCGAACCCGGTGAAGAAGCGTCCGGACTTTCCGCCCATGCCATCGCAGGGCCATCTGTCGGAAGAACTGCGCTTGAAAGTGGCCGAGTATATGCTTTGTCTCTCGCCCAAAAAGCTCAAGGATGTTGCGGCTACGCAGGGGCAGGTAGCGAAATGTGAGAAGCCTTCGAATTAACTGCCGGCCCTCATACTGGACCTCTTGCGGCAGGAGAGGGGCAGTGTGAGGAGATTTCGTTACTGGAGAAGAAGAATAATGAAAAAGAGTTCGGGTAGGCTGGCATTGGCACTTGTCGCTGCAACGGCGCCAGCGCATGCCAAAGATCTCTCCCTTGAGGAAATCGTTGTTACCGCACAGAAGCGGGAACAGAATGCGCAGACAGTCCCTGTTACTGTCGATACCTTTTCATCAACGGATGTCGAAAACACCGGCGCACTGATTCTCGAAGACATGCAGGACTATATCCCCGGTTTTCAGGTGGGGGAGGATGTGCACGGCGGCGGTATTACCCAGTCCCAGTTGATCGTGCGCGGGGTAAAGGGCTCCAATATCAGTACGGGGGGTGACCCCTCTGTCGCCACGTTTTACGACGAGGTCTACCTGCCTAAAGCGGCGACCACGGTTGCCTTCTCCGACATGCAACAGATCGAAGTCTTGAAGGGGCCACAGGGCACGCTATTCGGGCGCAACGCTGCAGCCGGCGTTGTGAATATGATTCCGAACGCCCCCAATGAAGAAACCGAGGCCATGTTCAGCGCCCGGCTCGGCAATTACGGGCTTCAACGTTATGAAGCACTGGGCAACGTAAATGTTGGTGGTTTGGCGCTTCGTGTAAACGCATTGAGCAACCAGCGCGATGCGGTGGTAGAAAACTTTGGGCCTTCGCCGAATGACCCCCGAGAACAGGATAATCAGGCAGCGCGGCTGGCGGCGCGCTGGGATGCCCTTAACTGGCTTACCCTGCAACTGTCTTACGACTACGACAAGGTTGATAACGGCCCCAAAGCGGTACTCGGGGTGCTGAATGATCGCACGAACTTTCCCGACCCTCGCGACCGAAAGCTGAATACGGATGTGATCGAGGGGCGCGAAAAACGCGACATGGATGCCTGGACCGGCAAGGCGCTGTTCGATATTAACGAGCACTGGTCGGGTAAATTTATTACCAGCTACCGGCAGTTTGAAACGTTCAATCTGCAGGACGAAGACGGCACCGGTGATCACGAAGTCTACGTGGACACCAACAATATCGAAGACTCGGATATTTTCTACAACGAACTGCAATTCAACTTCGCAGGCGAGTTTCTCGACCTTGTGGTCGGCATGAACTACAGCGCGGAGGAGACTTACCAGAAAACCGATTTGCGCTTCAGTACGGCTGCAGCGGTGTCGCTGGCTTCGGAGCAGGTTGGATTGCCGCCGACGCTGATCAATACCCTGTTGGGGCCTTCGTATGAAGGCACCTTTGGTCAGGAAAGCATGATCAATACCGGCGACTTTGTGAATTATGGGGTCTATGGCGACGCGGACTTTACGATTAACGACCAGTGGAATGTGATCGTTGGCTTGCGCTATTCAAAAGACGAGAAAGAGTTCAGTTGGCATGCGCCGCACTCGGATTTTATATTGGCGCAGATCCTCGGTGAAAATCTGATCTTTAATACGGAAAACAACGAGCCGGAATACGCCGAAGAAAGCTGGAGCAAGGTGACCGGGCGCCTTGTCGCCAACTATCAGTTTGCGGACAACGCCATGACCTACCTGTCGTATTCTACGGGCTATAAGTCTGGTGGTTTTGATTCACTGAACCCCAATACCGGCAAGGTGCCGCTTGATCCCGAGGAAGTGGAGAATATTGAACTGGGTTTAAAGGGTGACTTTTTTGAGAATCACCTGCGTACCCAGTTGGCACTGTTTTACATGGAGATTGAGGGGCGGCAGGAATCCATAGAGTCGCAGCAGCCGGGGTCAGGGGCTGCGGTGCCAACCGTGATCAACACCGACGAAGAGTACGAGGGTGCTGAAATTACCATCGACTGGCTGATCAGCGATGAGCTGCGCGCGGGTCTGATCTACACCTACCGCAAGCAAGATTCCCAACGTGAAGCTCACTTTGACTCTCAGGCAGAGTTTCAGGAAGCTGAGCAGGTGAATACCACGGCCCCGCAGGATTACACCCTTACCCTGGACTGGTCGCCGGTGCTGTCGTTCGGGTCGATCCTGTTTCATCTGGATTACGTGTACAACGACAATACTGACCCGGAAAACGAAGATCATCAGGATCGTTTCTATCAAGTACCCGGCTACGGCGAGGACTTTGCGGTGTTGAATGCGCGCATCCTTTTTGTCCCGGCAAACAGCAAGGTGGAAGTCGCCCTGTGGGGGAGAAATCTGCTGGATGATCGGGGCATCTCTCAGCCGGGAGGTCTTACCGGGGATCTGCTGGGCACCTACCATGTGGGCGTGCAGGATCCGACCACCTATGGGGTGGATCTGAAGTATGTCTATTAGTGCCTGTTGGCGGCGGTCGTCTCACCTTGCGATCTGGTAATGTCGGCAGTGGTGCCGGAAAGCTACATTAAAGCCATAACCACGATAACAAGCAGGAGCAGGTTATGGCTTACAGGGTCATTCAATGGGCTACTGGTGGAATTGGCCGCGCGGCTATTGAGGGCATCAGCGACCATCCGGATCTGGAGTTGGTCGGATGCTGGGTTCACAGTGAGAACAAGGTAGGCCGCGACGCGGGGGAGCTTGCTGGCATCGCGCCGCTGGGAGTGAAGACCACCAATCGGATCGAAGACATCCTGGCAATCGACGCCGACTGCGTGGTATATGCGCCCGTCTTTCCCGTTGAGGAAGAAGTGAAGCAACTGCTGGCGTCCGGCAAGAGCGTGGTTACGCCTACCTCCTGGTTTTACCCGCCACAAGACGCCAAGCGCGACGCGCTGGAAACTGCCTGTCAGCAGGGACGGACGGTGCTTCACGGTACCGGCATTCACCCCGGCGGATT
>JBFHCW010000211.1:0-4355 GCA_041585035.1 Litorivivens sp. | reverse complement strand
CGATTTAGGGCAAAATGCGCGCAGCCAAAATCGCGTGTTCGAGTCTATTCATTCTTTCGAACAGGCGGCAAACCCATTGTTCAAGTAATTCAGAGGTAGCGCCGAATGGCGAAAGAAGACCAGTTTGAAATGGAAGGGGAAGTGATTGACACCCTGCCAAACACTACCTTCCGTGTGAAGTTGGAAAACGGTCACGTAGTGACCGCTCATATCTCGGGCAAAATGCGCAAGCACTACATCCGCATTTTGACCGGTGACAAGGTCAAGGTTGAACTGACCCCGTACGATCTGACCAAGGGTCGTATCACTTACCGCGCTCGCTGACAGCCGTTGGCGCCTGTCAGTGGACAGGCGCTTCCAACTCCTCGTCCTGCCGGACACGCAAGGTCAGCTCATCGTTCTCCACAGAAACCTCTACTACCCCGCCTCCATCTGACAGATCGCCAAACAAGACCATTTCTGCCAGCGGTTTTTTGATGTTTTCCTGAATAATACGTGTCATGGGACGTGCGCCCATCAGCTTGTCGTAACCGTGTTCGACCAGCCAGCGACGGGCATCATCATCCACATGGATCGTGACCTGCTTATCATCCAGTTGCGACTGCAGCTCGAACAGAAACTTATCGACTACCGTCAGCACGACGTCTTCCTGCAGCGGATTAAACTGCACAACACTGTCCAGGCGGTTGCGGAACTCCGGCGTAAACAGGCGATTGATCGCTTCCAGCGAATCGGTGCTGTTGTCCTGCTCGGTGAAACCAATGGAACGCTTGCTCATGTTCTCCGCGCCGGCGTTGGTGGTCATCACCAGTATCACGTTGCGGAAATCCGCCTTGCGACCATTGTTGTCGGTCAGTGCGCCGTGATCCATCACCTGCAGCAGCAGATTGAACAGATCCGGGTGCGCCTTTTCGATTTCGTCGAGCAATACGACAGAATGTGGCGCCTTGGTCACGGCGTCAGTGAGCAGGCCGCCCTGATCAAAACCGACATAGCCCGGAGGTGCACCGATCAGGCGCGACACTGTGTGGCGCTCCATGTATTCCGACATATCAAACCGGATAAGCTCCAGACCGAGCTGCTTGGCCAACTGCCGGCAGACTTCCGTTTTGCCTACCCCGGTAGGACCTGCCAGCAAAAATGAACCAATCGGTTTTTGCGGTTCCTTCAAACCAGCGCGGGCCAGCTTGATGGCAGACGACAATGTGGTGATCGCCCTGTCCTGGCCGAACACCACCATTTTCAGGTTGTCCTCAAGCTTGGCCAGCGTCTGCTTGTCATCTTTGGAGACCGATTTCGGTGGAATGCGGGCAATCTTGGCGACAACCGCTTCGATATCTTCAACATCGAGCACTTGCTTGCGGTCGTCACCTTTTAGCAGGCGCTGGTAAGCCCCGGCTTCATCGATCACGTCGATAGCCTTGTCCGGGAGGAAACGGTCATTGATATAGCGCGCCGCCAGCTCGGCAGCGGCTTTCAACGCCGCGTCGGTGTATTGCAACTCGTGAAACGCTTCAAACCGAGACTTGAGCCCCTTCAATATGCCATGGGCTTCGTCAACAGAGGGCTCAAGCACATCGATTTTCTGGAAACGACGGCTCAGCGCCCGGTCTTTCTCGAAGATACCGCGGTATTCCTGAAAGGTGGTTGAACCAATGCAGCGCATTTGCCCCGAGGCCAGTAAAGGCTTGAGCAGATTGGACGCATCCATCACGCCGCCCGACGCGGCACCTGCACCAATAATGGTGTGGATTTCGTCAATAAACAGAATCGCGCCTTCGCGCTTTTTGAGGTCAGCCAGCAGGCCTTTAAAGCGTTTCTCGAAATCGCCACGGTATTTGGTACCCGCCAGCAACGCCCCCAGGTCCAGGGAGTAAACCACGCTCTCCTTGAGAATATCCGGGACTTCGCCCTCGACAATCAGCTTGGCCAGACCCTCGGCAATCGCCGTCTTGCCAACACCGCTCTCGCCCACCAGCAAGGGATTATTTTTGCGGCGCCGCGACAGTATCTGGGCAACGCGGGTCACTTCCTCCATACGACCGACGAGCGGGTCGATCCGCCCGGCCTCGGCTTCCTCGTTGAGGTTGATTGCAAACTGGTCGAGCGGCCGGTCTGACTGCGCTTCCGCGCCTTCCTCATCAGATTTGGGAGCTGCCGCGCCGGGCTCTTCGTCTGACACCCGCGATATGCCGTGGGTGATGTAATTCACGATATCCAGACGAGCGATATTTTGTTGCTTGAGGAAATAGACAGCCTGGCTTTCCTGCTCGCTGAAAATCGCGACCAGCACATTGGCGCCCGTGACTTCCTGTTTGCCGCTGGACTGAACATGGAACACGGCCCGCTGCAGCACCCGCTGGAAGCCCAGCGTGGGCTGGGTTTCGCGATCCATTTGTTCGGAAGCAATCAGCGGCGTGGTCGCCTCGATGAATTCGCTCAGGTCAAAGCGCAGTTGAGCGATGTCTGCGCCACAAGCTGTCAGCACCTTGTTAGCCGAATCGTTGTCAATCAGCGCCAGCAACAGGTGTTCGACGGTCATGAATTCATGACCTTTGGTGCGGGCTTCCTTAAAGGCTTGGCCTAATGTTGCTTCCAGATCTCTGCTCAGCATATTGCCCTGTACCTCTTAGTCACTATCGCTGCTTTCTTCGATTTCCGCCAACAGCGGTTGCTCGTTGTCCCTCGAATATTGATTCACCTGCGCAGCTTTAGTTTCAGCTATATCACGAGTATAGATGCCACAGACGCCTTTGCCCTGTGTGTGCACCGTCAACATAATGTGAGTCGCAGTGTGTCTGTCCTTGTTAAAAAACGTCTGCAGCACTTCAACCACGAATTCCATGGGGGTGTAGTCATCATTGATCAACACCACCTTATACAGTGGTGGTGACTTTACCTCCGGCTCAACTTCTTGAACCGAAAGGCCGCCGCTATGGCCACCCTCATCCTCTTTGTCCTGACCCGAGATGACACGGAAAGCGCCACCTGAGCCCCTTATACGTAAATATTGCATAGTAGATACAGCAATTTTGATATCCGTGAATTTTGCGAATCGATACGCGGGCGTATTGACTGCCCGACACTTACCTGTATAAGTTAACTCAACTAAGGCATTGATAGCGAAGAACTTCTATAACATTCAGCCGCTGTAGTGTCATAGTGAGCACAGGGAATTGCAGTATATCAAAAACGCATTATGGAAAAGACCTTATGAATACTGGCGTAGTCAAGTGGTTCAATAATGCCAAGGGTTACGGCTTTGTAGTTACTGAAAACTCCGAAGAGGACATTTTCGTTCACTATAGCGCCATCGACATGGAAGGCTACAAAACGCTTAAAGCCGGCCAGAGCGTCCAGTTCGATTTGGAACAGGGCCCCAAAGGCGTGCACGCAACCAATATTCGCTGCCTGGAAGCTGCGCAGAAAAAAAGCGAAGTTGCTTGAACGCCTGACCCGGCGCCACGCAAACTCCGCTCTATAAAATCAAAAAACGCGCAGCCTTTGGCTGCGCGCAGGGTTTCTATTAACCCATCTTACTGATTACGGCCTTACCAAACTCAGAACACTTCATCAGCTTCGCACCGTCCATCAGACGTTCAAAGTCATAAGTGACCGTTTTCGCCTGGATGGCGCCGTTCATACCGTCAATGATCAGGTCCGCAGCTTCATTCCAGCCCAGGTGACGCAGCATCATTTCTGCAGACAGAACCAGTGAACCCGGGTTGACCTTGTCCTGACCGGCATACTTCGGCGCGGTGCCGTGAGTCGCCTCGAACAGAGCCACGTTGTCGCTCAGGTTGGCTCCCGGCGCAATACCGATACCACCGACCTGCGCTGCCAGAGCGTCAGACAGGTAGTCACCATTCAGATTCAGGGTGGCGATTACGCTGTACTCATCAGGACGCAGCAGTACTTGCTGCAGCATGGCGTCAGCGATCACGTCCTTGATGATGATTTCATTCCCTGTATTCGGGTTTTTCATCTTCATCCAGGGACCGCCGTCGAGCAGCTCTGCGCCGAATTCTTCAGCGGCCAGATCGTAACCCCAGTTTTTGAAGGCACCCTCGGTGAACTTCATGATGTTGCCTTTGTGCACCAGTGTCACGGAAGGCAGATCTTGGTCTACGGCGTACTGAATGGCCTTGCGCACCAGGCGCTTGGTGCCTTCTTCAGAGACAGGCTTCACGCCGATGCCCACTTCCTGAGGAAACCGGATTTTGGTAACACCCATCTCTTCCTGCAGGAATTTAACGACCTTGTCGGCCTCTTCGGTGCCCGCTTGCCACTCGATACCGGCATAGATGTCTTCGGAGTTCTCACGGAAGATAACCATGTTGGTTTTGCCGGGCTCT
>JBFHCW010000210.1:0-4366 GCA_041585035.1 Litorivivens sp. | reverse complement strand
CTTGAACAGGCACTGATTGCGGCTCAGGGCAATCGCCTGTTGCCGTGTGTGTGCGACAAAGCAGATCATCCCCCACTGTTCGCAAAGCTTTTTCTGTTGCATCGCAAAGGTGCGATTGGGTTCGACAATCAGAATGCGCCGAAATCGAAGCTGCAGCAGTTTTGGCAGCCGTTGCTGGTGCTTCCACTCCGATAGCGGCAGAGATACTTCAATAAACTGATTTTCACCAATGGATTGCAGCCGCAGATCGCCGCTCTGGTCTGCCAGCAACTGGCTGGCCAGCTCTGCCCGGGTGTGGATGGCGCGGTCGGCGGAGAGCGACGGGGCGAGGGGCTGAATTAGACTGAGCGCCTTTTTGCCCTGATAGCGAAGCTCGAACCAGAGGCCATTGCGCCATTCGATCTGCAGTGCCAGGCCGGTTTCCCGGCTGTGGTGGCTGGCGACCAGAATGATATGGAGCAACAATTGGCGCAATCGCCCTGGGTCGCCGATAACCTGTTCGGGCAATTGGACTTCAGGGTTTTGCCACAGTAATTCCGACTGATGGGAGTCGACAATGTTCTGCAGCAGTGGGCGCAGCTCGTACAGCAGCTCGGGGGTCGTGGCGGACATAGTCGCCAGTGGTGGATGTGACAGCACGTTTTCGATAAAGCCCAGCATTTCCTGACTGGCGCTTTGCAGGCTGTTGACGTAGTCCCGTTGCTGCGTTGAGAGCTGCGAGTTTTTGAGCATCTCGGCGGTGCCAAAAATAGCGCTGAGGGGTGTCATCAGCTCGCGGTTGATGCGGCGCAGAGACTCATTGCCGCCGCGACTTTCCGCTTCCAGCGTGGCTACGTTAAGGCGATGCTCGAAGCGTTGCTGCGCCCGGTTTTGGCGATACACACTATAGATAGTGGTGAGCATCAACACTTCCACCGCCGTACCCAGCAGCATGATCAGATTGATGGTTTCGAGGCTGGCGTCGACGTGGAGGTAAATCAGCACGACCAGCGTCACAAACAGGATCAACCAGGCACGAGTGAACAGGTAGTAATAGGTGACCGTATCCTGATATTTCAGATAGGTTAGCAGGGCGCGCAGCGTGACGATGGCGGAGCTCAGTCCCACGACAATGAACATGATTGGAAGGCTGATGCTAACCGGCAGGTAAATGGCAGCGACTCCGGCGAGGGCATTCACCGTCAGCAGCGTTGTGAGTGTGGCGTCGCGGTGTTGGCGGTGACGTCGTCGCGAGGGCTGAAATCTCTCAGACAGCAGTGTGGCCAGAAACATGCTGAGATGGGTCAGGCTGATGAAAGCAGGGTTTCCAAACAGGGACGGCTCCTGAGGGTGAAGCGCTATATAGCCCCAGGAGGCACCAATAGTCAGCATGTTGCAGATGGCGTAGAGACCCATCAACAGAAAAATTCGTGAGGGCGGGAGCACCAGAGCCATTGCCAGATTGGCTATGGCCAATGCCAGCAACAGGCCCACCCCAACGCCATTGCCGAACAACTCGTAGCGAAATTCGGTCAGGAAGGGGTGAAGGTCGGTCAGTTTGGGCGTCAGCAGCACCTTGCCCTGATTTTCAACCGCCAGGTAGTAAACCTGTTGGCTGTGGGGCTCAACACTGAGAATAAATAATTGCGGTGTGCGCAGAATGCCTGCGTTGTCGACCTTGGTAATTTCTATACCGTCGTGGCGAAACAGTCTCGCCGAGCCAATTTCGGCCGGGGTAAGGTGCAGAATGGCGTAGTGCTGTTTGGCGTGATCATTGGCCACGCCAAAGCGAAGCCAGTAGCGACCTTTACTGAAGTCCAGCTTGAGGTCGCCCGCTTGTACCTGACGGAAGCGACGTTCGCTATTACCCAGATCGGCAACGGTCAGTGTCGCGTCGGTATCGAGCAGGATATCTAGCTGCTCTTTGATGGGCAGGTCGAAGCTGCCCGAGCCCAGGCGCAATACGTCAGCGGCCTGCAGCGGGCCGGGCAGAATAAGTAGCAGAAAGAACCAGGAAAACCTAGCTCTGCTGCTCCCGAGTAATCGCCCGATAGGCGATATCCTTGCGGTAGAAAACACCATCCCAGGCGATCTTCCTGGTCAATTGATAAGCTTTTTGCTGGGCTTCAGTCACGCTGTTGCCGAGAGCGGTGGCGCACAGTACCCGTCCGCCGCTGGTCACAACCTGATCACCCTGCAGCGCTGTGCCGGCATGGAAAATTTTTGCTGTGCTATCACCGGCTTCGTCTGGCAGAGAAATGGCTTTACCCTTTTCATAGCTGCCGGGATAGCCGCCGGCCGCCAGTACCACGCCAACGGCCTGACGCTCATCCCATTGGGCGGTGGTGGTGTCGAGCTTGCCGGCAAGGGCCTGTTCGACCAACTCGACCAGATCCGACTGCAGGCGCAGCATGATGGGCTGGGTTTCCGGATCGCCAAAGCGACAGTTGAATTCAATGACTTTGGGCTCCCCCTGGGGGGTGATCATCAGGCCGGCGTAGAGGAAGCCGACATAGCGATGCCCTTCGCTGGCCATGCCCTGTACGGTCGGCATGATCACCTGATCCATAATGCGATCGTGGATTTCCGGGGTAACCACTGGCGCGGGTGAATAGGCACCCATGCCGCCCGTGTTGGGGCCGGTATCGCCGTCGCCAACGCGCTTGTGATCCTGGCTGGTCGCCATCGGCAATACGTTTTCGCCGTCGACCAATACGATAAAGCTGGCTTCTTCGCCTTCCAGGAATTCTTCAATGACAACCCGGCAGCCGGCGTCGCCAAAGGCATTGCCCGACAGCATATCGCGCACGGCTTCTTCGGCCTGCTCAAGCGTTTCTGCAACGATGACACCTTTGCCTGCAGCGAGGCCGTCAGCCTTGACCACGATGGGTGCGCCTTTTTCGCGCAGATAAGCCAGTGCGGGTTCGACTTCGGTGAAGTTCTGGTAGCTGCCGGTGGGAATGTTGTGGCGCGCCAGAAAGTCCTTGGTAAAGGCTTTTGAGCCTTCGAGCTGGGCCGCGCCTTTGCTGGGGCCGAAGCAGGGCAGGTTGCGCGCCTGGAAGAAGTCGACCACGCCACCGACCAGCGGGGCCTCGGGGCCGACGATGGTCAGGCCAACCTGATTCTGCTGTGCAAAATCAGCCAGCGCGGCAAAATCCATCACGTCGATGGCGACGTTTTCCATCTTGTTCTCGCGGGCGGTGCCGGCATTGCCGGGTGCTACGAAGACCGTGTTTACCTTGGCAGATTGAGCTGCCTTCCAGGCGAGGGCGTGTTCGCGACCGCCACCGCCAATGATCAATACATTCATGCTTTTGCTGACCCCAACGTATCAGTGGCGGAAATGGCGCATGCCGGTGAACACCATGGCCATGCCATGTTCATCTGCTGCGGCGATGACTTCTTCATCGCGAATCGAGCCACCGGGCTGAATCACACAGGCAATACCAACACTGGCCGCGTTATCTATGCCATCGCGGAAGGGGAAGAAGGCATCTGAAGCCATAACCGAGCCTTTGACTTCAAGCTTGGCGTGTTCGGCCTTGATGGCGGCGATGCGGGCCGAGTTGACCCGGCTCATCTGCCCGGCACCGACGCCGATGGTGCGACCGTCGCGACCGTAGACGATAGCATTGGACTTGACCATTTTGGCCACCTTCCAGGTAAACAGCAGGTCGCGGATTTCCGCTTCGTTGGGCTGGCGCTTGCTGACCACTTTGAGGTCTGCCGCGCTGACCATGCCCAGATCGCGATCCTGTAGCAACAGGCCACCATTGACGCGTTTGTAATCGAGGGCGGCTTGGTTCGCCTCCCATTGACCGCATTCCAGCAAACGTACGTTTTTCTTGGCTGCAACCGCGGTCACGGCCTCGGTGCTGATGCTGGGGGCAATGATGACTTCGACGAACTGGCGCTCGCAGATGGCGCTGGCAGTGGCGGCGTCGAGCTCGCGGTTAAAGGCGATGATGCCGCCAAAGGCGGATTCGGGATCGGTCTCAAAAGCCTTGTCGTAGGCTTCCTGTAAGGTCGCCGCCACGGCAACTCCGCACGGGTTGGCGTGCTTGACGATTACGCAGGCTGGCTCGTCAAACAGTTTGACGGTTTCCAGCGCCGCATCGGTGTCGGCAATATTGTTGTAGGACAGCTCTTTGCCTTGCAACTGCCTGGCGGTGGCAATGGTGCCCGCGGCCGGGTTTTTCTCAATATAGAAAGCACTGCGCTGGTGGGAGTTTTCGCCGTAGCGCAGTTCCTGTTGTTTGATAAAGTTCGCGTTGAAGGTGCGCGGGAAGCCCTCGCTGCCGCCGTCCACTTTCTGGCCGAAGTAGTTGGCGATGGCGCTGTCGTAGGCCGCGGTGTGTTCGTAGGCTTTGATCGCCAGATCAAAGCG
>JBFHCW010000209.1:0-4367 GCA_041585035.1 Litorivivens sp. | reverse complement strand
TTATGGTAGGCCGCTTTGCTCCTGTCTACCGAGGTACGTATGACACAAACCGCATTGGTGACCGGCGCCAGCGCCGGGCTTGGTCTGGCACTCGCTGAAGAACTACTCAAACGCGACTTTCGCGTTATCGCCACTTCTCGCTCGCCCTCCCGCATTCCACTGGAACACCCCGACCTCATTAAGGTCGCTTTGGATCTCGATAACCCGGACAGTTTTGCTGAGGAAGTCGAGCGCTGGCAAACACTGGCGGGGCCAATCTCCCTGCTGATTAACAACGCCGGCTATGGCCAGATGGGGCCCGTGGCTGAGCTGGACTGGAAAGATTTGCGTCAACAATTGCACACCAACACCGTTGCACCTCTGGCTCTGGCACAAGCGGTACTGCCGCAATTGATTGAAACCCGCGGCACGATCGTCAATATCGGCAGTGTATCCGCCCACCTGACCACGCCGTTTGCCGGGAGTTATTGCGCCTCAAAGAGCGCCCTGCACAGTCTGAACGACGCTTTGCGTCGCGAGCTGGCTCCCTTCGGCGTCAAAGTCCAGTGCGTCATGGCAGGCGGCATTCGCAGCGACTTTGGGAAAACGGCCAGAGAGCAGCTAGATCGCACCTTCACCAGCCACTCACGCTACAACAGTATCATTGAGTACATCCAGGAACGGGCAGAATTGTCCCAGAAAAATGGCAGCCCGGCGGACGAGGTTGCCCAAAAGATTGTGGCGGCTGCGCTGGAACGCCCGCAACGGCCTTATGTGAAAGTGGCGGCCGGGGCACACCAGCTCTACAACCTTAGCCTGCTGCCTCATCGACTGCTGGATCGCATGCTCAGCAGGCGTTTTGGACTCAGTAAACTGTAACTCCCAATAGAGCCTCTCTCGTTGACGTGGTAAACTTTTGCGCCTCACAGCGCCTTCATTCCTGCGCTCGTGTGCTAACACCATGATTTAAATGAATATTTACAGAGAGACCTATGGTATTTATCACTAAACTTCTGGCCGCCACTGTACTCGGCGCCATCGCTACCGCGCTCGCCCTGCTCAGCGCCGACACCCCAACCTTTGATGCATCCCTGCTTTCAAGCTTTGCCGGCTTTTTCCTGGTAAGCCTGACATCGTTTCTGGTCAGCCCCTGGCTGCCGGTCGCGCTGGAAAAAATGACGCCCCAGCGCGAAACAGGCAAAGTGAAATGGTTTAACGCAAATAAAGGCTTTGGTTTTATCACCCGCGACAATGGCGATGATGTCTTTGTTCACTTTCGCTCTATTCGCGGCAAAGGACGCCGCAGTCTGCAGGAAGGTCAGCAGGTCGAGTTTGTGCTGACCCAGGGTGAAAAAGGTGCCCAGGCTGAAGATGTGCGGGCTGTAAACGGAAACTGATCAATAGTGCGGCGGGCGCTCGTTTGTCGCCGGCCGCATTTGCTCAACGTCCTCCGCCATACCACGAATGACCTGCTGCAGGTGCTGGCACTGACGCTGCAACTGTTCGATCTGTCGCCCCTGTTCCACAACGGTCGCGTTCAGGCTGTTCAGCAAATCTTCCTGAAAGGCATAGCGCGATTGCAGATCCTGCAACAGGCCCTCTACTTCTGGTGTTTTCAAAAAGCATTCCTCCACATGGGCAGTCATTATACTGAGCTGAGGGAGACAAGAATATGAATCGCGTTTATTCAACGGATCAGGGCCGTATCTGTCCCGGCTGCAATCAGCCCACAGCGCAATGCAGCTGCCGTGAAAACCAGTCACGCCCTTCAGGTGACGGCATCGTTCGCATTCAACGGGAAACCAAAGGTCGCAAAGGCAAAGGCGTGACCCTGGTGACAGGCATCCCCCTGCCGGAAAAGGACCTGAAAGTGCTGGCCAAAACCCTGCGCCAGAAACTCAGCACCGGCGGCAGCCTGAAAGCGGGCGTACTGGAATTTCAGGGCGACCAGCGCGTGGCACTGAAACCCCTGTTAGAGAAAGAAGGTTTTACCGTCAAGCTCGCCGGCGGTTAACTCGCTCGCTTGCTCGAATTGTCCGCCACCAGCTTGATTGATTCACCACAGTCGCCAGGTAAAGTTTTTTGCCCCTTGGGCGCTACCAGGCGATAACCGGCACGAGCCAGCCAGTGCAGGCACTTTAATAGCGCAGTCAGCGCTTTTATAGACAGCTCCAACGCCAGCAGTGATAACGGCTTGGTCGAACGCAGCCAGTGCGCCAGCAAGCAGAGTTGGCTGGCAACCAGCGCTGGTAGCAGAAACAGCACGCCGCCCATCCATTGGGCACTGCCCTCACTCCAGCCTGCAATTAACAGCGTACTTACCGCCTGCTCCACCGGCAACTGCATGCTCGCGACACTGATCGCCGCCAACAGCGCCAGACCGAGGGCCGACAGACTGCGACGCCAACGTGCGGGAAGCTCGGCAACGCCCGGAAAAACATCCGAGCAGCGCAATGCAGAGATAATGGTCGCGCCGAGCAGCAACAGCCCGATCAGATACAACCCCGACCAGACCGGCACCCAGCCGGCCATCTGGCCCGCCAAAGCTTGCTGAAAACCCGCCAGCAGATAGACCGTCAACCAGCAGGATACCGCCAGCAAAAGCGTGGTAATCAGCCCATTGCTCACTCCCCGCACAATGAGGCGACTCCGTGTCTCGCTCTCCGAGCGCTCGGTAAAGGCGCTGGCCTGAGCAATATGCTGGGCCTTGTTGCGGATATCGCACCAGTAAGCTTCGATTGCCTCCAATCGAGTATTCAATTTGCGCCAGTAAGCCGCACTGGCTAGCAACGCCCGTCCGCGCACAGCCGCCGCCCAGCGAAACTCCCTGAGCGCTTCCTCGTGCTGGGTTTTGGCCGCATCCAGCATGGCCTCCAGAATTTTCGAGGTGGCCGGCTGTGTATTGCCCGCCGGCAACTTGCCGATGGCGTCAGCGGCCACGACCCACTCCGGCGCATCCGGACGTTCCGAACGGGCAGTGTCCAGCTCATGCCCTGCGCGGGCGATCAAACCGTCACTGTCAGCGCATAATTTTTCAACTCGCTGCCAACGGGTAACCAATAAACGATTGAAGTCGATCACAGCCATCTGGTATCGCATCGCTGCCAGATAGCAGGCAAAGGAGGAAAAGGCGTCATCGGTGCGTATTTTCAGGCGCGCCAGATGCAACTCCAGGCGATTGGACCAGCGCAAAAGCGACTCAGCTGACCCCGACAGGCGCTGCGAGCACCAGCGACGCAGACTGTCCTGACGCCACACGCACACGGTCAAAAGCACGCCGGCAAACAGGCTCAGCAGCCACCAGGGCAGAACAACTCCCGTATCTGTCATGCGTCAGCTCTCTCCCGGTTCATTTGCAAAATGCGCACTGCGCGCGGTTTCGGCCTGCGTTTTTCTTGCGTCGAGTAATGATTATAAAACAAGAACTTAGCACCAACCGCAAGAAGACCACAAGGTTAATGCGTATAATCACTTACAGTACATTCCACTATTTACTCTGAATAAAGCGGTCTAATACATTAAAATCGTGAAAGTTTTTTGACATTGAGCGAAAAATGCCCTATTTCTATACATAGGGAGCGGAAATTTAACGCTTTCAGGTTGCAGTAAACTCGCGGAAGCTGAAGTCCATAAGAATAGGCAGTATCAAACAGATGACTTCTGGCGCGGAGAATCCGAGCTATGATGAATGCGTTCGAGCTTAGAGATCAGATAATCGGCCCAACCTTGCGCTACCTCGGGGTCGACTCTAACGTCGCAGAAGAGCTTCTGCTGGGAACGGCAGCGCTTGAATCGCAACTCAACCCACTTCACAAAGACGCTGCCGGTCTGGGCATTTATCAGATCACCCCCGAGCAGCACCGTCAGATCTGGGACACCTACCTCGCCTTCAAACCGGATCTTGCCAGCAAGGTGCGCGGGCTGGCCAGTCAACACCGCTTTCTACAGGATCCGGACAGCGAATTGAGCTGGAATCTCAGCTATGCCACTGCTATCGCCTGGTTAATCTACCAGCGCGAGGACATCGTTCTGCCCCAGCCATGCGACGCAGCCCAGCTCGGGCGCCTTTGGGCCAAGTGCTTCTCAAAACATCAGGGGCAAACCCTGAATGAAAATCAGTTCAGCGGCTGGCTGGACCAGTATCGACGCGAATACGCGGCAGCCTGACACGGTTACCTTTCTGACCAGAAATCCAGTTTGCCCCGCAGGTATTTCAAGTCTTCCGGTCGATCAATATCAGCCTCCGTAGGAAAAAACTCGCAGCTCCAGCCGAGCTGTTTGATCCTTGTCGCAGTTTCCTGCGCCACAGTCTCTTTTCCCCAGGGCATGTTGCAGAACAACTCAGGGGCGTGCTTCGTCAGCCCCAACGCTACATAGCCGCCGTCCAG
>JBFHCW010000208.1:0-4368 GCA_041585035.1 Litorivivens sp. | reverse complement strand
TACGTCAGACACCTGCTGCCTATCTGGTTTGATGTGCAATCCATCGACTACGAAAACGGCGCCGAGCCAGCCAGGAAGTGGCACTATGGCTGATTCGCCCACAGGGTCCGACAAGCTGTCAGGACGTCGTATGCTTGAAGATCTGCACAACCCCTTCCTTCCACTGGACGAGCGCACTCCGGCCACGCCCCAATGGGAGGCCAAACGGCAACTCGCCCAAACGCTGCGGGATTACACCGAAGCCCTGATGACCTCAACGCCCACACCGGAGCAAATGTCGGCCATGAATCAGTGGCTGCAAGATGCCACTGCGCAACTGTCACAGTCGCCCAGGGTTTACGGTCGCGCCAGCTACACAGAGGTCGGAGAAGGCAGCTTCGGCGAGGTGTTTCAGGAAGTCGGCCCCCTGTGCGGGCACAGCAATCCGATCGCGCCGCCGCTGGAAATGTGGGCCGAAGGCGAAACGGCCTACGCCCGGGTCACCATGGGCTGGCGCTATGAGGGCCCACCCGGATGCGTGCACGGCGGGTTTGTCGCCGCCCTGTTTGACGAATTTCTTGGTATGGCCCAGTTTATGGGCGGGCACCCCGGCATGACCGGCACCCTCACCATCAAATATCGGCAACCAACGCCGCTGAACGTGCCGCTGGAAATGTCCGCCTGGATTGACCGCTCAGAAGGCCGCAAAACGTTTGTCAGCGGCAAGATAGAAGCCAATGGCCACGTCACCGCCGAGTGTGAAGGTATTTTTATCCGGCCCACTCAGCCAGTCACGGCCCTACGCGATGCGGTGATGCAAGAAAAGCGCTAAAGCGCGCGAATTATTCTGCTCTCGCCCCCGCTTCATGCGCAGGCGAGAGCGAATGAAATTTTCTACACTTGAGCCATGAACCTGCGCTGCTGGACACTGCCCTACGCGACCGCCGCTCTGGTGCTGATCACCATACACCTCTGTTTTCTGCTGTCATTGAATGAAGGCTATGTTCACGCCTGCATACCCTACTGGACTGACTGCGTCAGCATCAGCAAATCGGGCCGCTATGGCAGCGCTTACTTCGTTTTCAAGGGAGGCATGATTCCCGCCTGTGTGCTGCTCGCCCTGTTCTGGCGGCTGGCGCAGCTGTGGGTGACGGCGCTGGAGCAGCCCAATCGCTGGCTGGGCGTTGTCGGCCTGATCGCCTCAGTAGCCCTGCTGACCTACACCCTCGCTCTCGGTCACAGCGGCGATCATTTCCGCACGCTGCGACGCTTTGGCGTCGTTTTGTTTCTGGGCTTGAGCTTTATTAACTTTGCCAGCCTGGCTCAATCGCTTAAACGGACCCGGCAGTCCCGATTTGCGCCCCCCCTAACGCGTGCCTGCGTCGCAATACTTGGCATCGCGCTATTGTCGCTGGCACTGGATGCAGCGATGGGCGAGGACTACGACCGGCTGGAAAACGCCTTTGAATGGTGGCTAATTATCTTGTTATTGGGCTTGCTCATCTATGTCGGAAGGGTGTGGCAGATATGCCGTTTCACCCTTCGACCTGATAAGGGCGATTAGCTATTGCTCACTGGCATTGGCGACGTGACGGAAGACTTCACTCGAACCATCTGCCTTCAACAGCAGCACATCGTAGGGAGAAAACCGGTCCCCGACTTCCATGCCCGGGCTGCCAACAGGCATGCCCGGCACCGCCAAACCGATGGCGCCTTCCGGCGGCGACTCGAGAAACCGCTCTATATCTCGGGTAGGTATATGACCTTCAAAAACATAGCCTTCCGGCGAGACGGCGGTATGACAGGACTGGTATTGGGGAGCGATGCCCTGTTCGCTCTTCAAGACACCGAGATCTTCCGGGTGATGAATTGCGGTTGAAAAGCCGGCGTTTTGAATGTAGTCAACCCATTCGACACAGCAGCTACAGGTGGCGCTTTTGTAAACCTGAAAGTCGGCGCTATTCACCCCGGTAGCAATACCGTCGACATCAACACCTTCGCTGCTGTCTGAATCGGAGCCTTTCTGACAACCCACCAACAATAACAGCAACGCTAACACGAAAACGGGGCGGAACCGGCTCATAGCAGTCTCCTTCAATTCTGACGGCTCAGCCTCTATTATGCTGTGTAAAGATGCGTCACGCGAGGTAAAACGCTCTTGCACTGGCTAAATATTTAGTTTATGCGTATAATTTGTGCCCTTTTGTTCGCCCCGCCTAGGGCTCTTACGCTGGCTTCATAAAATGCGCCAGTAAGCCCGAACCACCAGGAAAATTGAATGACCCAATCTGTCCCCGCCACTTTCGCGGACCTTGGCCTGCCGGCCAACCTTCTCGAGTCTCTTGCACAAGTAGGCTATGAACAACCATCTCCCATTCAGGCCCAGGCCATACCCAGCCTGCTAAACGGCAAAGATCTGCTGGGCACCGCCCAGACCGGCACCGGTAAGACCGCCGCTTTCGCTCTGCCCGTCCTGGCAGGCATTGATCTGTCAGTTCGCAAGCCGCAGGCACTGGTGCTGGCGCCCACCCGCGAGCTGGCCATTCAGGTAGCCGAGGCATTCAAGACTTACGCCGCCAAAATGCCCGGTTTTCGCGTATTGCCCGTTTACGGCGGTCAGGGCATGGCCCAACAGCTCAAAGCCTTGCGCGAAGGCGTGCATGTCATCGTTGGTACACCCGGTCGGGTGATGGATCACCTGCGCCGCAGCACGCTGTCACTGAACGCGCTGAAAACCGTAGTGCTTGATGAAGCCGACGAAATGCTGCGCATGGGCTTTATCGATGATGTGACCTGGATTCTCGACCAGACGCCCAAGCAGCGTCAGGTAGCGCTGTTTTCCGCCACCATGCCGCCGCCGATTCGCAAGATCACCAAACAGTATCTGAATGACCCGGTCACGGTGGCCATTGAAGCCGGTGAGCGCAGCATTGCCCGCATCGAACAGTGGGCCTGGCAGGTTTCAGGCACCAACAAGCTGGATGCGTTAACCCGCATTCTCGAGGTCGAAGATTTTGACGGTGTGATCATGTTCGTGCGCACCAAGAACTCCACCGTAGAGCTGGCCGAAAAACTGGAAGCTCGCGGCTATCGCACTGGCGCTATCAACGGTGATATGACCCAGCAATTGCGCGAGCGCACCATCGAAAACCTGAAAAACGAGCGCATTGATATTGTCGTGGCCACTGATGTGGCGGCACGCGGCATCGACGTAAGCCGTGTGACCCACGTTATCAACTTCGATATTCCCTACGATGCCGAGGCTTATACTCACCGTATCGGCCGCACGGGTCGCGCCGGGCGCAGCGGTAAAGCCATTCTGTTTGTGGCACCGCGTGAAAAGCGCATGCTGAAAACCATCGAACGCGTGACCGGACAATCCGTCAACTGGCTGGAACTGCCCACTCGCGAAGCGGTGAATCTCAAGCGCATCGATCAGTTCAAAAGTATTATCAGCGAGACCCTGGAAAATGAAGACCTGAGCTTCTTCAATGGCCTGATCGAAAGCTATGTGGCGGAAACCAGCGCCGATCTGTCAAACGTCGCCGCAGCGCTGGCGTTTATGGCTCAGAGCGATCGCCCCATCGCCCCATCACCCGCTCGCAAGGAGCGTGAGTTCGAAAGCAAGGACAAGCCGGTTCGACACGAACCAACGCTCGCCCCGGAAGATGTAGCCATGGAAACCTTCCGCATGGCGGTGGGCAAACAACAGGGCATCACCAAGGGTGACATCGTCGGCGCAATTGCCAACGAAGCGGGCATCGAGAACCGCTACATTGGCAAGATTCGTATTTTTGACGACTACAGCATTATCGATCTGCCGGACGGCATGCCCAATGACCTGCTGGCCCACCTGCGCAAGGTTCGCGTTCGTCAGCACCCAATGATGCTGGAACGCGCCACTCGCGCGGGTGATGACAAACCCAAGCGCAACCCGAAAAGCCGTGGGCCAAAGAAACCGGGCGCCAAGAAAGATGGCGCCGCGAAGAAACCCCACACTGGACCGCGCAAGCGACCCAAGGAATAAGGGCTTAACGCCGCCCCTCCCGACTGGCAGGGGCGGCGGCTTCAACTGTCCTGCAACTGGTGCAGCACGAAGTGTAGAATTCCGCCATGACGGAAGTAATCCATTTCGCTCACCGTATCAATACGACAGCGTGCCAGTGCCTCGTGCCGATTGCCGTCATTGCGGCTGACCACAATCTTGACCTTCATACCCGGCTCGAGAATATTCTCCAGCGGCACGATATCTACCGTCTCATCACCGTGTAACTGCAGCATTTCGCTGCCGCCTTCGATCTGTAATGGCAGCACCCCCATACCGACCAGATTAGAGCGATGAATGCGCTCAAAGCTTTCGGCAATCACCGCTTTTACACCCAGCAGGTT
>JBFHCW010000207.1:0-4377 GCA_041585035.1 Litorivivens sp. | reverse complement strand
GCCACGACAGCAGCAGCCTCCAAGAACAATGTTACCTACGTCTGGCAAGGCGTTGATCGCAAGGGTAACAAAACCAAGGGCGAGGTCACGGCGGCCAGTCCAACCATCGTCAAGGTTCAATTACGTAAACAGGGTATTACCGCCAAAAGCGTCAAGAAAAAACCCAAGCCCCTGTTTGAAAACAGAAAGAAAATCACACCCCAGGACATCGCCATTTTTACGCGACAAATGGCCACTATGATGAAAGCCGGTGTCCCGCTGATTCAGAGCTTTGAAATCGTCGCCGAAGGCGCCGACAACCCGACTCTGCGCGAGCTGATCAACGAGATCAAAAACGATGTTGCCTCCGGTGGTGGCTTTGCCAAGTCGCTCACCAAACACCCGAAATACTTCGACGATCTGTTCTGCAACCTGGTGGATTCCGGGGAACAGTCCGGCACGTTGGAAACCATGCTAGACCGGGTCGCGACCTACAAAGAAAAGTCCGAGGCCCTCAAGGCCAAAATCAAAAAAGCGATGAACTACCCCATTGCTGTAATCTGCGTAGCCGTCATCGTCACCGGTATCCTGCTGGTCAAGGTGGTCCCCCAGTTCGCAACTACCTTTGAAAGCTTCGGCTCCGAGCTACCCGCCTTCACTCAGCTGGTGGTTGCAATGTCGGAGTGGATGCAGGCCAACTGGTTTATTTGTATTGGCCTCATTGCCGGCGCTGCCTTCAGTTTCAAAGAAGCCCGACAGCGCTCCAAGAAATTTTCCGATCAGGTAGATGCCTTTGCCCTGAAAGCTCCGGTCGTGGGCGATATCGTGAATAACGCGGTGGTGGCGCGCTTCTCGCGCACACTCGCAACCACTTTTGCCGCCGGTGTTCCGCTGGTCGACGCCCTGCAATCGGTCAGTGGCGCCGCGGGCAATGCCGTTTACAAGCAAGCCATCGATCGCATTCGGCTGGATGTCACCTCCGGTCAAAGCCTGTACATGTCGATCAAGATGACTGGCCTGTTCCCCAGCATGCTGCTGCAGATGGTGTCCATCGGCGAAGAATCCGGCGCACTGGATACGATGCTCGACAAAGTCGCGACCTACTACGAAGCCGAAGTAGATAATGCGGTAGACGGTTTGACTGCACTGCTCGAACCGCTGATCATGTCGGTTCTGGGTGTACTGGTCGGCGGCCTGATGATCGCCATGTACCTGCCAATCTTTGCCATGGGGGCCGCTGTCTAATAATGCCTGACGATGTGCTGCTGACCTACGTCGTCAGTTTTCTGATTTTTGCCGTATTCGGCAGTTTTTTTAATGTAGTCATTTACCGCCTGCCGCTGATGATGGAGTCCGCTTGGCGCCGGGAATGCGAACTCCTTTTGGAAACGCCCGGCGAAGGCAAAGCCGATAGCAATTTCAATATTGCCATACCAAATTCTCACTGCCCCAGCTGCAAAGCGCCTATTAAAGCCTGGCAAAACATACCGGTACTGAGCTACCTGCTGTTGCGTGGTCGCTGCGCCCACTGCAAAACAGGCATAAGCCCGCGCTACCCGGTTATTGAACTGTGTACGGCACTGCTCGGCGTCCTCTGCCTCTATCTCTTTGGCCTGGGACCCTACGGCTTTGCAACAGCGGCCTTTTGCTGGACGCTGCTGATCCTCACCTTCATCGACTTTGACCATCAACTGCTGCCGGATCAGCTTACCCTGCCCCTGATGTGGGCCGGCCTGCTGTTGAGCGCGTTATCGCTGAGCCCGGTATCGCTGGAAGACGCGGTTTGGGGCGCCGCTGCCGGCTATATGATTCTGTGGTCCGTATACTGGCTGTTTAAATTGATCACCGGCAAGGACGGCATGGGCTACGGTGATTTTAAATTGCTGGCAGCTCTGGGAGCCTGGCTTGGCTGGCAGCAGCTGCCGGTTATCGTCATTCTGTCTTCCCTGGTCGGGGCCATCGTTGGCTCAATCTACCTCGCGATGACCAAGTCCGAGCGCAATAAAACCATCCCTTTCGGCCCCTACCTGGCCGGTGCCGGTCTGATCACCCTGCTCTGGGGCGAGTGGATTGTTGACAGCTACCTTCAATTTGCCGGATTGCGCTGATGTTTGTAGTAGGCCTGACCGGCGGCATCGGCAGCGGCAAATCAGCCGCCTCACGGCGGTTTGAACAGCTTGGCATCACCGCCGTCGACGCTGACGTCATTTCACGCGAGGTGGTAGAGCCGGGCAGTCAGGCCTTGCAGGCTATTGAGCAACGTCACGGCAAGGGTATTCTGCTGGACGACGGCTCGCTGGACAGAGCCGCTCTGCGCCAGAAGATCTTTTCCAGCCCGGAAGAAAAGGCCTGGCTGGAAAGCCTGCTTCACCCCTTGATTGCCGACGAGACCCTGCGCCAGCTGGAATCTGCCAACAGCCCCTATGTACTGTTTGTGTCGCCTCTTTTGGTGGAATCCGGACAAAAGGTTCTCTGCCAGCGTCTGCTGGTAATCGACGTACCCGAGGATCTGCAGATTGAGCGCACCATGAATCGCGACAACAACCCTCGCGATCAGGTCGAGCGGATTATGTCGTCACAGGCTTCGCGCGAACAACGCCTGGCGATGGCAGACGACGTAATCTGCAACGATCGCGATCTGAAATATTTGGAGCAGGAGGTAGACGTGCTTCATCACCGCTACCTGAGTCTGGCCACCGAACATGCCTGAAATAAAATGCCCGCAATGCGGCGAAAAGTCTCAATGGAATCCGAACAACCCGCATCGGCCCTTCTGCTCCGAGCAATGCAAGAACCTGGATTTTATTGCCTGGGCACACGGCGAACGCCATATTCCCGGAGACAGTCAGGTGAGTGATATCTTTTCAGAGGATCTCGAAAAGTTCGAGTAGACGGTCAACGACCGGAACATTCGCCGCTGGAAACTCCCGTTCCCGCAAGTGCTCCAGATTGCACCACTCCAGCGACTGCCCCTCGCGTCCCTCGGGCTCACCCGAGAAGGCTGAAACGGTCCAGAAATCAAGCAAGACCTGTTTATCGGTGTAGTCGTGAGAAATTTTCAGCAGCGGCTCAGCTTTCTCGACAGTAATGCCGATTTCCTCCTGAAGTTCACGCGTCAGTGCCTCAGACACAGATTCGCCGCCCTCCAGTTTGCCGCCAGGAAACTCCCAGAGACCGCCTTGATGGGCCTCTTGGTGACGTCGCGCGATCAATACCTGTCGGTCGCGCAGGATAACGCCTGCTGCGACGTGAACGCGACGAAGTTCAGCTGCGATAGGAGGCGTTGATGGAGACATAATCGTGGGAGAAATCGGTGGTCCAAACGGTTTCTGCTGCGTCACCCCGCGCCAGATTGATGCGAATAGTGAGCTCCTCCGGCGCCATGGCTGATTGCCCGGCCGCCTCGGTGTATGACTCGGCAAGTCCTCCAGCCTCTGCGACAATCACGTCGTTGATGGATACACTGACCTTGTCCACGTCGAGATCATCAATACCCGCGCGGCCAAGCGCCGCAAGGATACGCCCCCAATTGGGATCACTGGCAAACAAGGCAGTCTTCACCAGAGGTGACTCGGCGACCGTGAAGGCGGCTTTCAGGCATTCCGGCTTGTCTGCCCCCCCTTCCACCACCACAGACACAAACTTGGTGGCGCCTTCACCATCACGCACAATAGCCTGAGCGAGTGCTACAAACGTTTCCTGCAGCGCCGCTTGCAAAGCCTCAAAGTGAATTGCGTCTTCTGAATCAATCATTTCGCCACAGGCTTTACCGGTCGCGACCAGAACGCAGGCGTCGTTGGTCGAAGTATCACCGTCTACAGTAATACGATTGAAAGAACGCTCTGCAATATCACTCAACATACGCTGCAGCAGAGGCGCGGAGACCGGTGCGTCGGTAGCAACAAAGCCCAGCATGGTCGCCATGTTGGGTTTGATCATACCGGCACCTTTGGAAATCCCCGTTACGGTATAGGGCGTACCAGACACCTTCATTGAATAGGCTTTGGGGCGGGTATCGGTGGTCATAATGCCTTTTGCCGCGTCCAGCCAGTTCCCCTCGCCGAGCAGCCCGGGCAGGCTCGGCAGAGCCGCTTCTATCTTCGCCAAGGGCAAGGTCTCGCCGATAACCCCGGTCGAAAAGGGCAGTACCTCGGAGGGCGTGCAACCGGTTAGCTCTGCCACAGCCTCACAGCTGCGGCGAGCCGCCTGCATCCCACGATCACCCGTGCCCGCATTGGCATTCCCTGTGTTGATCAACAGGTAACGCGGAGCGATGCTCGCCAGATGCTCTTTCGCTACCCGCACCGGGGCAGCGCAAAAACGGTTTTGCGTAAAAACAGCAGCCGTTGCGCTGCCTTCGGTCAATTCGAAAAGTGCCAGGTCCTTGCGGCCAGGCTT
>JBFHCW010000206.1:0-4381 GCA_041585035.1 Litorivivens sp. | reverse complement strand
GTAAACACCAGCCCCGCCAAGGGAGTGTAGCGCGTGCATTCCCTGATTCGCTGGTTTGTCTACAATCCGGTTGCCGCCAACCTGATGATGTGGGTGCTGCTGATTGTCGGCGGCCTGACACTGACCTCCACTTATCGTGAAGAGTTTCCCAACCTCGCTACCGATGTGGTTCGCGTCACCGTTCCCTATCTCGGCGCATCCCCAGCCGAAGTGGAAGAATCCGTGTGCGTGCGGGTCGAAGAAGCCATCGAAGGCACACCCAATATCAAAAAAATTCTGACGACTGCGCAGGAAGGGGCCTGCGTCACCCGGGTTGAAATGGAAATCGGTGTCGACAAGGGCAAGGTGGTCGACGACATTAAAAGCCGGGTGGATGGCATTGATTCCTTTCCGACGGACGCGGAACAACCTCAGGTTAAAGAGGAAGACATCCTCACCCATGTCCTGCACATCATGCTGGCCGGCAAGGCCGACGAGCGCAGCCTGAAAGAACTCGCCTACACTATTCGCAACGATATCGTTGAGCTGCCAGGCGTCTCTCAGGCACAGGTCACCTACGTTCGCCCCTATGAGATGTCGATTGAGGTGTCCGAGCACACCCTGCGTCGCTATGGACTGACGCTGGAAAGAGTGGCCGCAGCCATCAGAAACAGCTCGCTGGACCTGCCCGGTGGCGCGATCAAAACCGAAAGTGGGGAAGTGCTGCTGCGCACCAAAGCCCAGGCCTATAGCCGTCGCGATTTTGAAGAGATCATCGTGCTGACCCGCGAAGACGGCAGCATTATCACGCTGGGTGATATCGCCACTGTTGTCGACGGTTTCAAGGATCAGGATCTGCGTGTGCGTTTTGACGGTAACCCCGCAGTAATGATTCAGGTCAAACGCATCGGCAAAGAGGATGTTATCGATCTTGCAGAGCGGGTCAAAACCTATCTGGAACAGGCCGAAGCGGATCTGCCCGAAGGCATTACCATGACCTTGTGGAAGGACGAATCCCAGGATCTGGTCGATCGCCTCGATCTACTGCGCACCAATGCCGGATCCGGGCTACTGCTGGTGGTGCTGCTGCTGTCACTGTTTCTCAAGCCCAATCTCGCCTTCTGGGTGGCGGTGGGTATTCCCGTGGCGCTGGCCGGCAGCCTGATTATCTTTCCCGTAGCCGATATCGCCATCTCCACCATGTCGATACTCGCCTTCATTCTGGTGTTAGGTATTCTGGTGGACGACGCGGTAGTCGTAGCAGAACGCATCTACGCCCACCAGCTCAAGGGCCTTGGCCCCAAAGAGGCCGCTATTGCCGGCACCCAGGAAGTGTCCATTCCAGTGATTTTCGGCGTGCTAACCAGCATGGTCGCGTTTATGCCCTTTGTCGTCATTCCGGTCGCCATTGGCGAGTGGTTTGCGGTGCTGGGCATTGTGGTCATCGCCGCGCTGTTTTTCAGCATCATCGAATCCCAGTTGATTCTGCCGGTACATCTCTCCCACCGCATTCTGACCAGCGGCCGCCGTCAGAACCGTGAATCCTGGTTGCCCCGGCAATTACAGTCGCTGGCTGAGAATGTCTACCAGCCGCTGCTCGCAATCACGCTGCGCTGGCGCTATCTGGCACTGGCCTCGGGCCTGGCCCTGCTGATCGCGGCCTTTGGGCTGCTCGCCAGCGGCCGCCTGTCCCTGCAATTTATTCCCGACGTCGTTGGCGAGCGCTTGTACGCCACGTTGACCATGCCGGCAGGCACCGACCAGACCACCATGCTGACCAGAGTCCAGCAGATAGAAAAAGCGGCCAGCCAGCTGCAACGTGAGCTGGATGCCAATCTGGCCGAGGGTGAACCCAGCCGGGTGAAGCATATTCTGTCTTCCATTGGTGCGCCGCTAATAAAAGGGTCGATCGGCGATGGCAGCGCCGTGGGCGGCCACTTCGCAGAGGTGGCACTGGAGACACTCAACCCCGACGACTACGGTCTCGACCCCAACGCCATCGTCGAGCGCTGGCGAGAACTGACGGGGGCCATACCGGGCGCTCTGGAGCTGACCTTTACCGCATCGGCCTTTTCGGTGGGCAAAGCGCTCGATCTGCAATTGCGGGGCGAATCGACCGAAGACCTGAAGCAGAGTGCAGCTCTGCTCAAGGAGGCGCTGGCGGAACTGCCCGGCGTGCTGGATATCACCGATACGTTTCGCCCGGGCAAACTGGAAATACAGCTCGACCTGAAACCGGAAGCCCGCACGCTTGGGCTCACCACATCGGCGCTGGCCAATCAGGTGCGGGAAGCCTTCTACGGCCTTGAAGTGCAGCGCATTCAGCGCGGTCAGGACGATGTGCGGGTAATGGTCCGTTTTCCAGAAAGTGAACGGCGCTCATTGGGTGATGTGGAAGATATGATGATCCGCACAGAAACCGGTGCCGAGGTGCCCTTCAACAGCGTCGCGCAGGTATCCACCGGGCGGGGTTACTCGACCATTGAGCGGGTTGACGGTAAACAGGTTGTGTCGGTTCAAGCCAATATCGATCGCGACGTCACCACGCCCGAAGCCATTATCAATCACGCTATCAGCGAAATCATGCCGCAGATTACCCAGAGCTACCCCTCGGTGGAGTATTCGCTGGCTGGCGAAGCAGAAGAGCGAGCAGGCGCTCTGGCCGGACTGCTGCGCAACATGGTGATCGCGTTATTTGTGATCTACAGCCTGTTGGCCATTCCGCTAAAATCCTATTTCCAGCCCTTTGTGATCATGGGCGTTATACCCTTTGGGATGATCGGTTCGCTGGTCGGACATTATCTACTGGGGCTCGACCTGATTATCTGGTCGCTGCTGGGCATTGTGGCCATGGCCGGCGTAGTCGTGAATTCGGGGCTGGTGCTGGTCGATTACATCAATCAGCGCCGCAGCGAGGGAATGCCCGTGGAGAAAGCCGCGCTGGAAGCCGGCGTCGTCCGCTTTCGGCCGATTATTCTGACCAGTCTCACGACCTTTGTCGGCCTCATCCCCCTGATTACCAACCACAACCTCGCCATCTTCATGTTTGTTCCTCTGGCGGTGTCGCTGGCTTTCGGGGTGTTGATCGCGTCATTTGTGAACCTGCTGATGGTGCCCGCAAGTTACCTGATACTGGAGGATATTCTGCGCCTGTTCAGTCGCGACAAGGCGCAGGGGAATGATGAAATGGACGCGGAAGAACTCACAACCTGACGCCGCCGCCAACCGCCGGACAGCGACGCGCTAAATGAGCGCGACTAGCTGTTGGCTGCGGTTTTGCCGCGAAATGCAGCGGCCCGGGCCCGGTTTACCCAAAGCGCCATGTCGCGGTCATGCCGGAACACCTCGGCCGGCGCCAGGTAGAAGTCCAGGGTCAGGGATTGATCATTATGATCGTAGTGGAATCGCTCCAGACCGCGACGCTCAAAATCCGCGCGGGTTTTGGCATCGGCCTTGAGAAACAGCCGTTCATTCACGGCAATGGCGAACATCGCATTGTGCTCAAACAAACCGACGCCGCCAAACATACGTCTCAGTTGCACCCGATCTGCGCCGGGAATCAACTGCAATACACGGTCGGTAAAACTTACCTCGTTCAAGCTGTGCAGCATTTAATACCCCCTACAACGTGCTACCGCTTTTACCGTTCATCAAACCGCATAGCGAGTCGTCTCACAAGGAAGGAGGTCGCAACGTTAGTGTTAACAGCTCGACATTCTGTTGGTCGTGGCTCCAACTTCAGGATAGGGCCACTCTGCGCTAGACTGGACCTTAGTTTACCGCCTTTACTGGAGACAGCTTTCTGAGCGCCCTCTTACCCCGAACCGTTCTACTTTGGAGTCTGATGCTCAGCAGCATGCTGGCAGCTGCGGCTGACTATGAGCTGATCGACAGTTATCCGCACTATAGCCGTGGCTTTACTCAGGGGCTGGTGCTGCACAACAAACAGCTCTATGAAAGCAGCGGCGGCTACGGCAAATCCTTTCTCATCTACGGTGATCTGCGCGGCGGGCACCGCCAGCTGGCACTGCCCGGCGACTATTTCGCTGAAGGCATGACCGTTTTCGGCGACAGACTCTACGTCCTAACCTGGAAGCGAGGCACTGCGCTGGTGTTTGATCCAGTGACACTGGCTTTTCAGGAGCGGCATCACTATCCCGGCGAGGGCTGGGGGCTGACCCACAATAGCCGCGAATTGATTATGAGCGACGGCAGCGCCGAGCTTCGCTTTATCAATCCTTCGGATTTTTCCGAACGCCGGCGTATTACCGTGCGCTATCAAGACAAACCCATGAAGTTTCTCAACGAACTGGAATGGCACAATGGTCTGGTGCTGGCCAATCAATGGCAGACCAACCGCATTCTGGTCATCGACGAGGCGAGCGGCGAAGTACTCAAGATT
>JBFHCW010000205.1:0-4424 GCA_041585035.1 Litorivivens sp. | reverse complement strand
GGTGGAAAGCACCTCGCGCATTTCCTCTAACCGCGAAGAACTGAGAGCGCGCATTGAATCCAACCGGGCCCAGCTGGAAGCGCTGGAAAACAAATCGCGCACCGAGATAGAACGCATCAACGCCATGCGTCGACTGGTTGCCGCCGGCGCCGTTTCCAAAGGCAGTCTGCAGGAGCTGGAAATGCAGCATTCGGAAACCTGGTCTGACCTGCAGCGGGTCAAGGCCGAATTGCATTCCGCCTATCGGCAAAGCTCAGCGCTGGCTGAATCTCAGTCCAGCAGTGAGCAGCAAGCCATGCCGGAAAATCGTCTCGCATCTTTAACCAAGCTGCGCGACAGCATTCAAAACCAGCTTAACAGCCTGGAACTGCGAGCGCCGTCCAATGGTGTCGTGGCAAACGTTCGCGTTTCACGGGGCGATGTACTCAAAGCCGGGGAACCAGCGGTCATCATGCTGGAGCAGGATGACACCCGCGCCTTTCTGTTCTTCCCACCCTCTGCGCAAGGCAAGCTGAAAGTCGGGCAGACCGTACCGGCCCACACCTCGGCCGGGGTTGATTTCCCCCTGCGCATTGAAAAGATCTACCCTCGCATGGAGAGCAAGTCGGCATTGTCGTACAGCGAGCTGAACGCGCCGGAGAATGCCTCACTGGTTGCCGAAGCGGTACCGGCTGACGGAGGTAAATTCCCCGACGCCCTGAATACAGGTACGCCGATCTATGGCCGGGTACCGCGCTGGTCGCTGGCCGAAGATATCGAGAAAGCGGTTGCGGCACTGGGTGAGTTCTTTAACGGCAAGGCCGTCGCCAAAGAGCCCGCCAGCGATTCGACCACCGACAACAGGGCGGCCACTGCCTCGGCAGAAAACTGAGCCCCGAGCGCTGCTGCGCCGGCAGCAGCGCTCCAACTATTACCCGTGACAAGCCTCCAGATTCCTCTCGATACAGCGCTACAATAGTCAGTCATTTCGCAGCGGAGAGGGTTTATGATTCGACCGCGACGCCTGCGCAATCTGGCATTGCTATCCACATTTGGGCTGCTGCCGCTGCAGGCCAATGCGCTCCCAGACAACAACCGTTCGCTGCAGGATCACAACAACGGCCTGCGCAGCCTCGCTCTGTCTCGACCGACTCGCGCCAATGCCTTGATTGGTTTGCAATTCAATGCGGGCAGTTTCCAGGATACGGTGCCTGGGCTGGCCCATTTGGCCGAGCATGTTTTTTTGCGCCAGCACATTGCCGACGCCCGTCGGGAGCGGCTTCCGCTGCGCGATTTTCTGACACTGAACGGTGGCCGCGTCAGCGCCAAAACCAGTCACGAAAGCACTTATTTCCTGTTTGAAATCCGGCGTGAGGCGGCCCCGCTACTATTAAGGGAGCTCGCGGAACTGCTGCGGTCTCGCCGCGTGACGACCTCGCTTATAGCGTCGGAGATCAGCGCTGTCAGCGACGAGTTTTCTTTCTTGAAAACCCGCGAGAACTGGTTGTTGCAAGACGCTCTCAAAGCCGCCACCGCAGCCGGCCATCCCTTCCGGCAGAACAGTGCCGGCAACCAATCAAGCTTTTCAGCTTACTCTCTTGAGGAATTAAAAACCGTTCTGCAGGATTTTTTCGACCGTTACTACCGACCCGCCAACCTCAGTCTGGTATACATCAGTCCGGAAACGGCTGAGCAACAACAGCAGACGATACGCCGCAGCTTTGGTTCACTTCCGGTATTGCCCGCAGCCAACACGCGGGAGCCCCCCCTTTTCGACAGCAGCACGCTGCCTCAACATCTACATATACAGGCGCCCGTATCGTCGCGGCAGTTTAATTTACTGCTGCCTCTTACCGGCCTTTCCCGGAAGGAAGGCGAAGCCACCGTTGACTATTTGCGCTTTTGGACAGAAGCCGACAGCGCAGGGAGTTGGCGACAACAATTGCTGAACACCGGGCTGTTCAAGAGTGTCACTTTAAGTCGGGGAATTGCCGCGGGGAATCAGGCCAGCCTGAGCCTGCACTGGGTGCCCACCGATGCCGGGCTGGCCGCGGGTGACGCCGCACGCCAAACCTTGCTGCGCGCACTGCGGGCGCTGGCCTTACAAGCGCGCAATCCGAGAATGCTTGCCCACTTCCGTGCCTACCAACAACGTGATCGCAATCGGGTTCCCGGCTATATCGAAAGCCACCATGTTCAAACCTGGCTGCAGACCCTCTCCGAAGAACGCCCCGAGCTGCCCGCCATCTTGCCCTCGGAGAGATTCCTGTCACTGCTTGATGCACGCAGGCTGCTGCTGGTTGAATTACACCCGACCCTGAATAGCGAACACCGCTCACCGGTGTTTGGCGTTCCCTATACCCTGCAGAAACTGGCCCGGCCCACCGCCGCGCCCAACCATGAAACGGCTTCAGGGGCCTTTACACCACCTGTCGACCTTCAGGTTTCACCGACCCTGCCGGAGCTCGCGGCACAAGCCGGAAACCCGGAGCTTCTTGCCGATACTGGCCATATCGCCACGTGGCATTCCGCTGCACCAGAGACTAACGACACCGTCATGGTGCAGCTGTCGCTTGATCTGCCGGTGATCGGTCAGTCTGCCCGCCATCGG
This sequence comes from Litorivivens sp., assembly GCA_041585035.1. Lineage (GTDB taxonomy): Bacteria > Pseudomonadota > Gammaproteobacteria > Pseudomonadales > Spongiibacteraceae > Litorivivens. The sequence goes on along the minus strand of JBFHCW010000205.1, from coordinate 1,834 downwards.
ACGCTCGGCCTGCTGTGGCTCGAAGCACTGGACATCGCGAGCCGACGCTTCCCGGACAGTGACTGGTATCGGCATGATCAGGGCCTGGCGGTCGCGCTGCGCGGCACACCGGTTCAAATACAAGACCAACTGGCAAGCATCGCTGACATGTTGCAGACAACCTTGACCCAGGCGGAATTCGACGCACTGAAAGCCAGAATGATCGACGATTGGCAGCGGCCGCCGGATTATCGTTTTGCCTTTGAAACGCTGGTAGAACAACTACGCTACTCCCTGATTCCCACCGAAGATCCAACAGCGGTGCGCATTGCCGCGCTGCAGGAGAGCGACCACCCGCACTGGCTGACCCTCCAGCGGCAATCGCTGTCGGCCCTGAGAGCGACGCTCTATATTTACGGCGCAGATCGCAAGACAGCTCGCGCGCTCAGCCATGCGCTGACCCTTCCCCATTCCGTACAATCGCCAAGCGACATACCTCCCGGCAGCTTTGCCCGCGCCGCAATCGTTCCGGAAGAACGCCAACGGGGTACGCGCAGCACCGAGCTGCTCAGTGACGCCAACGCCCTGCTCCGCTACCACGTTACGCCGCGAAATACGCCGCAGGATGAAGCGCAGTTTCAATTACTTCTGCCGCTGTTGAAGCGGCAGTACTTTGCGACCTTGCGGGAAGAACAGCGCCTCGCCTACGGGGTGACCGTTGTGCCCGTCAATTTTGAACAGCAGCGGGGCTACGCACTGATTGCCCAGTCTTCGGCGACCTCCCCGGACACCCTCAAACGGGCAACCGAGCAGTTCCTCAGTGATTTTCCACAGTGGCTGAATACGCTGACGGAAGCGCAGCTGGCACTGGTGAAAGCACGCGTCAGCGCCGAACTTGATCCGCGCGCTCTGCGCGGTGAACAACTGGCGGATCACTACTGGTCGCAGATAGCGAAACAGCAGACCGGGATAAACTGGCAGGAAGCCGTACTGGAATCTGTGCGCACTCTGCAGCCACAGGATCTCAGCCGCTACTTTGATACGGTGTTTCTCAGTAAAGAGGGCGAAGCACTGATACTAGAAGGCTGGCCCCGCCGCGAGGGCTAAGGACCAGCGCTAAAGGTAAGTAAAAAAGCGGTGACGGCGCAGGTGTGGGGATAGCCTCGGAGGTTGCCGTCACCGCCAGGAAGCGCTACTGCTGAATAGATTGAAACTCGTTAAACTCGTCAGCGCTCAGATGACCGTCGGTATTCTTGTCCAGCTCACCGAAGGACATCGCCACGTCGGCATTCGACTCGGCTTCCTGCGGGCTGATCAGTTGGTCGCGGTTTGCATCGAGGGCATTAAACATACCGCTGTTCTGACCACCTTGTTGGCCCTGTTGCTGCTGCTTGTCACCTTCCTGCTTCGCGTCATCGCCTTTGTCGAACAGTCCGGCCTGAGCGCCCATAGCACCGATCAACAGAAACGGAGCCAGCGTTGCAATTACCGTTTTACCTTTCATAACAGTCTCCTGTTCATTCATAGTCTTTCGAGACAGCACGGCACGGGGCCAAACTGCCTCTCCACAAGAGCTATATCAAAGAGCGTGCCAGAATTATTTTTTTAATTATTTCAATTAGTTACAATTCTTCTCTTAAAAATCATCGGGATTTATGTCCCCGTTTTCCAACAGCAATACTCACACTTATCTTAAATTGCTTTAATATCAGCTGGTTACAGATGTCGCCTGAAAAATACAAATGCCAATTCACAGCGACAGCTGCGGTCGTTGCATTACACTCACCGTGTACACAAACTTGAGCTGCAACCGACAGGGGGGAAGGAAACGCTATGGCGCTGACACTGGAAGACC
>JBFHCW010000204.1:0-4424 GCA_041585035.1 Litorivivens sp. | reverse complement strand
GTGCTGGCGGTGATGACCAGCGAAAACGTCAAAATACTCCTTTCAGACTCCAATAGCAGTGCCCTGCTCGAAGAGCCTGAAGCCAGTGAGTGCAGCTATGTTGTTATGCCGATGCGGCTCTAAGGCGTATTGGCTATGAGGAGGGGTGGCACAGGCCACCTTTTTTTTCGCTAGATTATGCTTCTACAACAGGTTCAGCTGTCTAACTTCCGTATTATTGAGTCGGCGCGCTTAAGCGATCTAGCGGCTGTGAACCTGATAACCGGACAAAACGGCTCCGGTAAAACCTCCCTTCTTGAAGCCATCCACGTGCTGGGTCACGGTCGGTCCTTTCGCACGCGAAAGTGGCAGCGCCTGGTTCGCTTTGAACAACATGCCTTTCTCGTCACCGGGGTCTGTGTCAAGAACAGCGGCGAGCAGCGCATTGGCATTGAACGGCGCCTGGCAGAACCCTCCCCGACCGTAAGACTTAATGGCGAAAACCTACGCGCGACTAGCGAGTTGGCAACCTTGTTGCCGATACAGATACTCGACAGTGCGGGCTTCTCCTTATTAGAGGGGCCTCCGGAGTTCAGGCGGCAGCTACTGGACTGGGCAGTGTTTCACGTGGAACCTTCACAGTTTTTGCACGCCTGGCGCCGGTACCAGAAGGCCTTAAAGCATCGCAACGCCCTACTTCGCGCTTCGCGAGTGGATAAGCCGGCCCTGCAACCCTGGACTGAGGAGCTGGCCACCCAGGGCGAGCAGATCCATAAGCTGCGCTCGGCCCAGCTCGATAAGCTCATGCCGCTGTTGCTGGATATGCACGCTGCGCTGAATACCGGGGTGTCAGTGCCGGTGGCGGTTGAGGTTGATTACTATCCCGGCTGGAATCCCAAAGAAAACTCCCTGAGAGAAAAGCTCGAAAGGGAGGTCGATCGCGATATCGAGCTGGGCTATACCCGTGACGGCCCCCACCGAGCCGATCTTCGCGTACGCAGTGGTGGTCAGTCGGTGGTCGAGGTGTTCTCAAGGGGCCAGTTAAAGTCTCTTGTAGCGGCTTTTCGGCTGTCACAGGCGAAGTTATTGCGCCAATATGGTATAAAGAGTGTCTTTCTGGTCGATGATCTGGCGGCGGAACTGGACAGTGATCGGCGTGCGCGCTTTATCGACGAATTATTAAAATTGGACTGTCAGAGCTTTTTTACCGCGATCAACGAGTCGGACCTGAGTAACAGCTTTGGTTCAACAACGATAAGAATGTTTCACGTGGAACATGGTCGCGTTACCCCCCTACCCTGACCTGCCCTCCGGCTGGTGTTACGAGGATTAGTATGAGCGAAGGTAAACAATACGATTCATCGAGTATCAAGGTGCTGAAAGGCCTGGATGCAGTGCGTAAGCGCCCGGGTATGTACATCGGTGATACCGACGATGGCACGGGCCTGCATCACATGGTCTTTGAGGTTGTCGACAATTCAATCGACGAGGCCCTGGCGGGTTACTGCACAAAAATTGAGGTGGTGATCCACCCCGATGAGTCAATCACCGTGCGCGATAATGGCCGCGGTATCCCCACCGAGATTCACGAAGAGGGGGTGTCAGCCGCCGAAGTCATCATGACGGTACTGCACGCCGGCGGTAAGTTCGACGACAATACCTACAAGGTATCGGGCGGTCTGCACGGCGTCGGGGTTTCCGTTGTGAATGCTTTATCCAAAAAGCTGGTAATGACGATCCGTCGCGGCGGCAAGGTTCACGAGCAAACCTATACCCACGGCGTACCGGATGCACCACTGGCTGTGGTGGGTGATGCTGACACCACCGGCACGGAAATGCGCTTCCACCCCTCCGAAGAAACCTTTACCAATATCGAGTTTCACTTCGATATTCTCGCCAAACGCCTGCGGGAACTGGCTTTTCTCAATTCAGGGGTCAATATCGACCTGATTGACGAGCGCAGCGGCGAGAAAGAGAACTTCTGCTATGAAGGCGGACTACAAGCCTTTGTTGAGTTCCTGAACCAGAACAAAAGCCCGATTAACAATGTCTTTCATTTCACCACCGAGGGCGAAGGCGGTATCGCGGTTGAGGTGGCGCTGCAGTGGAATGATGGCTTCCAGGAAAACATTTACTGCTACACCAACAATATTCCGCAGCGTGACGGCGGTACCCACCTGGCGGGCTTCCGCGCAGGTCTGACCCGCAACCTGAACAACTACATCGAACAGGAAGGTCTGGCAAAGAAAGCGAAGATTAGCACCACCGGTGACGATGCCCGGGAAGGCCTGACCGCCATTATTTCTGTGAAGGTGCCCGACCCCAAATTCTCATCCCAGACCAAGGATAAGCTGGTCTCCAGTGAAGTAAAAACCGTGGTTGAACAGGCCATGAGCGACAAGTTTGGCGATTTCCTGCTGGAAAACCCTAACGAAGCCAAGGTAGTTGTACAGAAAATGCTGGACGCCGCCCGGGCCCGGGAGGCGGCCCGCAAGGCCCGTGAAATGACCCGTCGCAAGGGTGCGCTGGATATCGCGGGCTTGCCCGGCAAGCTGGCCGACTGTCAGGAGAAGGATCCTGCCCTTTCAGAGATCTACCTGGTAGAGGGTGACTCGGCGGGTGGTAGTGCGAAACAGGGCCGCGATCGTCGTACTCAGGCGATATTGCCGCTCAAAGGTAAGATCCTGAATGTAGAAAAGGCCCGTTTCGACAAAATGCTGTCCTCAGCCGAGGTGGGCACCATTGTCACGGCACTGGGCTGTGGTATTGGCAAGTCCGAGTTCAACGTAGAGAAACTGCGCTACCACTACATCATTATCATGACGGATGCGGACGTCGACGGTTCTCACATCCGCACCCTCCTCCTGACCTTCTTCTTCCGCCAGATGCCGGAACTGATTGAACAGGGCCATATCTTTATTGCCCAGCCGCCGCTCTACAAAATTGGCCGGGGTAAATCGCATACCTATCTCAAAGATGATGAAGCGCTGAACGAGTACCTGACCAATTCGGCGCTGGAAGACGCCGCTCTCTATGTTCACCCGGAAGCACCGGGTATCAGCGGTGAGGCGCTGGAACAGTTGGTGCGCGACTATCGCAGCGTAGAGAAAATTATCGACCGCCTTAGCCGCGTCTACCCGGATATTGCATTGTGGCAAATGCTGGACGCCCCGACCCTGACTCAGGAAGGCATGCAGGATCGCAGTGTGGTTGAAGCCTGGTGTGCGGATTTGCAGCAGCGCCTGGGCGAAACGGTTCTGGCCAAACACAACCGCTACGCAGTGGTTGTTGATGAGGACAAAGAGCGCCATGACTTCCGCCCGCGGATAACCATTATTGCCCACGGAGTAAGTACTGACTATCTTCTCACCCGAGAGTTTATAGGGTCTTCCGAGTACGCGAAGATTAAATCACTGGGCGAGAAACTGTCCGGACTGCTGGAGGACGGCGCCTATGTTCAACGCGGCGAGCGCAAAGAGCCGGTGGAGAATTTTGGCGACGCCCTGACCTGGCTCATGAAGCAGGCGGAGCGCGGCTACAACATCCAGCGCTATAAAGGTCTCGGTGAAATGAACCCGGACCAGCTCTGGGAAACCACCATGGATCCGGAGGGGCGCCGCATGCTCCGGGTCACGATCGAAGACGCCATTGCGGCGGATCAGATCTTTACCACCCTGATGGGCGATGTGGTTGAGCCGCGCCGTGAGTTTATCGAGACGAATGCACTGAACGTCGCCAACCTGGATGTATAACTAGGCCGGCGCCGGCGTTCGGGCCGGCGTCTGGTTTTGTTTTTAACCCAGCCTTTTACACCTTTGTTCTGTGCTTGCGCATCTATGCGTAAAAGTACGGGTATCCAACCGCCTTGCCATCCTCTAGCCTCTGCCGTCAGAGGATAAATAGTATGGCGGTACCCAATGCTTGAAGCTCCGGCTCCACGAGATGATGACAAACGCTTAGCGGCGCTGCGAGCCTTGAATATTCTCGACACCGCTTCGGAAGAACGTTTTGATCGCCTGACCCGTCTGGCAACCAACCTGTTTGATGTCCCGATTGCTTTGGTCAGCCTGGTTGACCACAACCGGCAGTGGTTCAAGTCTGTTCGGGGGCTTGAGGTGTCAGAAACACCGAGAAATATTTCCTTCTGCGGTCACACGGTCTTTTCCGAAGAGGCGCTGGTGGTCAGAGACGCATCCAGGGATGTGCGTTTTGCGGACAACCCTCTCGTTACCGGCGCACCTCATATCCGGTTTTACGCGGGTTACCCCCTGAGGGACATTTGCGGCTATGTCATGGGTACCTTATGTATCATTGATTCCTCGGCTCGCAGCTTTACCAAAGTCGATATGCAAAACCTGGCTGATCTGGCTCAAATGGCAGAGAGGGAGCTGAATGCCATTCAGCTGGCGACACACGATTCACTTACCGGTTTGTCGAACCGTCGC
>JBFHCW010000203.1:0-4478 GCA_041585035.1 Litorivivens sp. | reverse complement strand
GCCAAGCTGATGAGCGAAGAGTACGACAACACCGAGCTGGGCCAACTGGCCGACGAGTGGTGCCGCAACTTCCAGCGCGACGCGTCGCGTGAAGCAGGTATCTTCCACCACCTGATCACCCTGCCGACTTACCACACGGCCGCACTGTCTACTGACAATCTGGCCAAAGGTTACTTCGGCGACGAAGGCATGCTGGCCTACGTTGAAGGTGTTCAGCGCAAGGAAATCCGTCAGGGCATCGCCACCGTTAAGCACCAAGACATGGCTGGTTCCAACATCGGTGACGACCACAAGGAATACTTCGCCGGTGAAGCCGCGCTGAAGGCCGGTGGTAAAGACAACACGATGAACCAGTTTGGCTAAGGTTTGCTTTAGCTAACTGTAGACTTGAGAGGGGTGACGTATGTCGCCCCTTTTTGGTTTAAGCGTCAGACGTTTGGCGCCAACGAGGAGCTAATATGACTAAGATCTCAACGCCCGACCTATGCGACGCCTATGGCGATAACGTTCAGGTTGCAGACCCGGTATTTCGCCACTTCGGCGGCAATGACAACTTCCACGGCGAAATTGCCACCGTCAAATGTTTTGAAGATAACTCCAAGGTCGGCGAGTCCCTGCGCACCAATGGTGAGGGCAAAGTACTGGTGGTTGATGGCGGCGCATCACCCCGCCGCTCGCTGCTGGGCGACAAACTGGTACGCATGGCTATGGACAATGGCTGGAAAGGCATTATTGTGTACGGCTATATTCGCGATCTTGAAGACATTGCCGATATGGACATTGGTGTGATGGCGCTAGGCAGCATTCCCCGCAAGACTGAAAAGCGCGGTGAAGGTCGCACTGGCATCAACCTGCAATTTGCGGGCTTGAGTGTTCAGCCTGGCAACTTTATCTACGCCGACCGCACTGGCGTCATCGTTGCCAGCGAAGCACTCAAGCTGACTGATCTCGGCGACGACAACTGAACCAAGAATAAGGAGCTGTTATGAAACTCGGAATGATGCTGGGATACTCCGGCAAGAAACTGACCATCCCCATGGATCTGATCAAGAAAGCCGAGTCTCTCGGTTTTGATTCGGTCTGGACTGCAGAAGCCTATGGTTCGGATTCTATCAGCCCGGCGGCGTGGATTTTAGCGCAGACCGACAAAATAAAGGTCGGCACCTGCATCATGCAGATGCCCGCGCGTACTCCGGCGATGGCAGCCATGACCGCTAATACGCTCGACCATCTTTCCAACGGTCGCTTTTTGGTGGGTCTTGGCGCCTCAGGCCCGCAGGTGGTTGAAGGTTGGCACGGGGTTCCGTACGGCAAGCCGGTAACCCGCGCCAAGGAATATATCCAGATCATGCGCAAGATTTTCGAGCGCGAAGCTCCGGTCGAGTTCGACGGCAAGATGTATCAAATGCCGGTCAAAGGCGAAGGTACCACCGGACTGGGAAAACCGCTGAAGTCCATTCTGCACGGCAACCCAAACATTCCGATCTACCTGGCCTCTATAACCCCTGCCGGCCTGGCCAACTCGGCTGAAGTCGCCGACGGCGTGTTCCCGGTCTTTATGATTCCCGAAAAATTTGATGTGCTGAAAAAAGATCTGGATCGCGGTTTCGCCAAAAGTGGTCGCAGCATGGAAAACTTTGATGTTGCCCCTACTGTCGGTGTAGTCATGGACGACAATCTCGATGGCTGTCGCTTCTTCATCAAGGACTTCCTGTCGCTCTATATTGGCGGCATGGGCGCCAAGGGCAAGAACTTCTACACGGATTACGCGACTCGTCTGGGCTATGGCGACGCCGCCGAAAAGATTCAAGACTTGTATCTGGCCGGCAAAAAAGACGAAGCCCGCAATGCCGTGCCCGATCAACTGGTGGACGACATCGCTCTGGTTGGCCCGGAAGCTCGCATTCGCGAACGTGCGCAGGACTGGAAGGCAGCCGGCGCCCGTGGCGAGATTGGCACGCTGCTGATCAACGCACAACAGCCAGAAGTGCTGCCGATACTGGCAGACGCGCTGCTGTAAATCCCATCACTCCCACCCTCTCCCGCTGGGAGAGGGTGCGCATGGAAGCACAATGGAGAGACCCTCTCCATCGGGGAGAGGGAAAACACTTTCTTAGCCCGCCGGTAACTCGTTATTATTCGTTTTTTGCCTACCCGGAGCCTATTCTCCCGTGACCACCATAACCCGCCGTCTGGCCCTTGCCATATTGAATGGCTTCGATGCCTTCTTTGCCGAGTACAAAAACATCACACTCGGCGCTCAGGCCCGCTTTGAAGCTGCTGACTGGCAGGCCGCACAAAAGGCCATGCGTGATCGTCTGGACCTCTGGAAGCAAAAGCGGAAAATTGTGGCCGAAGCGGTAACCACGATTACTGCCGGAGGGGTCTACGATCGGGATAATTGGGAGGTTGCCAAAGCCGAATACTCGGAATTAATTCAGCACCACCCGAACTTCGAAATCGCCCAGTCTTTTTTCAATTCCATCTACTGCTACATCTTCGAGCATGAAAAAGTGCGCGAGCTACATGCCTTTGTCTCCGCACCGCAGGGCTACAAACCGGAAGGCAGTGAACGCATCATCCACGTCTATAACTTTCGTGGCGACGGTCGCGATGTCGTTAAGGAGATGCTGGATAACTGCCACTTCAATATTCCCTGGGAAGACCAGGAACGCGATATCGGCTATATCATGGAGGTAGTTGAACGGGAACTGCTGCCCAAGCTCGATACCAAAAATCATCGCGCCCGGGCCGAAACCCTTGAATCCCTGTTTTTCCGCAACAAAGCCGCCTACCTCGTCGGGCGTATTGTCTGCGGTGACACAAGCTTGCCATTTGTCCTGCCCATTCAGAACAGTGGCGAAGGATCAGTCTACGTCGATACCCTGCTCTACGATCCCGACGATATCAGTATTGTGTTCAGTTTCGCCCGAAGCTATTTCATGGTCGACGCATCCATTCCGTCAGAGTACGTCGCCTTTCTGCACAAGCTGATGCCGCACAAGGAAATATTCGAGCTGTATAACACCATGGGTATGCCGAAACACGGCAAGACCGAGTTCTTCCGCTTTGCGGTGGATGACACTCTCAACAGTGATGCCCCCTATATCATCGCACCGGGCATCAAGGGGATGGTTATGCTGGTGTTTACCCGCCCCGACTTTGATTATGTCTACAAGGTGATCAAGGACCGCTTTACACCCCCCAAGGAAATGAGCCAGCAACACGTCAAGGCCTGCTACAGCCTGGTAAAACGCTGGGACAGAGGCGGACGTATGGCGGACACGCAAGAGTTCAACAACCTCGCGTTTGACCGTCGCCGCTTTTCCGATGAACTGATGGCCGAATTGAAAAAAGAAGCGCCATCGAAGATTCAGGAAAGCGGCAACGCGCTGGTACTCAAGCACGTCTACATCGAACGTAAAATGACACCGCTTAACCTGTATTTAAAACAATGTGACGACGACCAGCTCTACAGCGTGATGGACGAGTACGGCAATGCCATCAAACAATTGGCGTCTAACAATATCTTCCCCGGCGACATGTTGCTGAAAAACTTCGGGGTAACCCGTCACGGTCGCGTCGTGTTCTACGACTACGATGAAATCTGCCCGCTCGTAGACTGCAACTTCCGCTCACTGCCAGAGCCCCAGAACGACGAGCAGGCCATGTCGACCCAGCCGTGGTATGAGGTAAATCAGGAAGATGTCTTCCCGGAGGAGTTTCGACTGTTTTTCTCAGGCAACCAGCGCGCGAAAAAGGTTTTTGACGAGCTGCATAGTGATCTTTACGATCCGGAATGGTGGCAGGATTTGCAGGACAAGATCAGCAAAGGTTTTGTGCCCGACCTGTTCCCCTATCGGCGCAAGCAGCGCTTCCAACAGCGCTGATGCCCTCACCCTGCCCTCTCCCAGTGGGAGAGGGTATCTTCCTAAGGTAGTTTAGACGCCCCCTCTCCCCTTGGGAGAGGGTCGGGGTGAGGGGCTTCGAATGAGCTACAGCAACAAGCGCCGAATATCTCCCAGCACCTCATTCAAGGTGCTGAAGAAACGTCCGGCATCGGCACCGTTAATCGCCCGGTGATCGTAGGACAGGGACAGCGGCAACATCTCTCTCGGCACAAACTCCTGACCATTCCACACTGGCTTTACGGTCAGTTTTGAGACACCGAGTATACCCACCTCCGGCGTGTTCACAATCGGCGTGAAGCCCTGACCGCCGATATTACCGAGACTGGAAATCGTAAAGCAGCCGCCCTGCATGTCCTGAGGTTTGAGCTTACGGTCTTTGGCCTTGGCCGCCAGCTCGGCCGTTTCTTCTGCCAGCTCCCACAAGGATTTTTTGTCGACATCGCGCACCACAGGCACCACCAGTCCGGCCGGGGTATCGACGGCTATTCCGATATGCACATAGTGCTTGTAGACAATAGTTTCACCGTTGTCCGCCAATGAGGCATTGAACTTCGGATTGGCTTTCAG
>JBFHCW010000202.1:0-4481 GCA_041585035.1 Litorivivens sp. | reverse complement strand
TCCCCTGTCGCCACGCGTGTCAGACGACTTCTCAGATTCATCGCAGCGGCAACCAGACTCAATACACCACCGGCGGGTTGCAATGCCGCACGAAAAAAACCCCAGTCGGGCTTCTCGGCTTCCAGCGCACAGTGCCACTGCGGCCAGTCTTTCGGCAGACAGGTGTCAGCGTGAAGGAAAAGCAGGTAGTCGCCGCTAGCGCGCTTGGCGCCAGCATTCATCTGTCGGGCACGGCCCGGCGAGGTTACCAAGACATTGGCGCCACTCGCCTCTGCGATTTGCACACTGTTGTCACTACTACCGCCGTCAACCACGATCCACTCGCAGTTTCGCTGACATGCCAGAGCGCGGCCGGCAGTTTGCAGGTAATCGGCTTCGTTAAGAACGGGCATGACAATAGAGACGGTTGGGTTCACTGTCGCTCCAAAGCGGGTGTTTGGGCCAGCAGTATCGCGATAGCGCATGCGTTTGCCAAGCCTGCGGTTGGACTGGCAGGGCACACAGGCTAGAATAGCCGCCTTTGTTTGCCCCGGTGGCACAGCTGGATAGCGCGGTCCCCTCCTAAGGGACAGGTCTCAGGTTCGAATCCTGATCGGGGCACCACTTTTCAATCGCGCTATAGTCGCGTCAGAAGTCAGCGGAGAGTTCAATTGTCCAGTACGCAAGAACAGCAGGAAACCGGTTGGCAGATTTACCTGCGCCTGCTCAAGTACCTGAAACCGCTGATGCCTGCATTTGCCGTCAGCATTCTCGGCTTCATGATTTTTGCTGCAACCACCCCGGCCCAGGCCAAGCTACTGGAACTCCTCGTTGACGCCATCGAAAACAAGGACCACGACGCCCGCTACTACATCCCTCCGGCGATCGCCGGCGTTTACCTGATTCGAGGTATCGGCACCTTTCTCGGCAGCTATTTTATGGCGATGGTCGGTACCCGCATTGTCACGACCCTTCGCACCGAAATCTTTAGCCACCTGATGCGCCTGCCGGTGAACTATTACGACGAGCAGAACAGCGGGCAGATTATCGCCCGTACGGTCTTCAACACCGGCATGGTCACTGGCGCCGCGACTGACGCTATTCGCACGCTTATCAGGGAAGGTTTTACTGTTATCGGCCTGCTGGCCTATGCTTTTTATCTCAATTGGAAACTGTCACTGATCTTTTTTGCAGTCGCTCCGTTTATCGGCATTATTGTTGCGAGTGTCGGCCGGAAACTGCGCAAGCTTTCCACCAAAGTGCAGGATTCCATCGCCGAAATCACTCAGGTGTGTTCCGAGGCCATCGTCGGCAACCGTATGGTGAAAACCTTTCTCGGTGAAGAACGGGAAACTGAGCGTTTCGTTGATGTAAACGAAAAGAACTACAAGCAGCAGATGAAGATGGTCAAGATCCAGGCGCTGAACACGCCGGTGATGCAACTGATCATTGTTATCGCCATGGGCGCCATTGTTTTTCTGATTCTCGCCCCCGAGTTCCTCTCGGAAATGACCACCGGCCAGTACGTAGCCTATATCACCACCATTGGCCTGATACCCAAACCCGTGCGCCAGCTCTCGGGCGTCAATGCGATGATTCAGAAAGGCATCGCAGCGGCGATCAATATTTTCGCCATGCTCGATCTCGCGCCGGAAAAAAATACCGGCACCAAACGGATCGACAGTCTGCGCGGTGAAATCGTCGTGCGCGACCTGAGCTTTGGTTACAGCGAAGACGACACGCCGGCCCTGCGCAACATCAACTTCACCGCAGACCCCGGCCAGGTTACCGCATTGGTCGGGCGTTCCGGCAGTGGCAAGTCAACGCTGGCCTCACTGATTGCCCGTTTCTACGATTATGAACAGGGCGAGATATTGATCGACGGCGTAGACATTCGCGACTACGACCTCTACGACTACCGCGCCCAGCTCGGCATTGTTACCCAAAACTTGGTGCTGTTTAACGACACCATCGCCAACAATATCGCCTACGGCTGCAACGCCGCTTACGGCGATATGGAAACCATCCGACGCGCGGCTGATGCCGCCCACGCCACAGAATTTATCGAGCGTCTGCCACAAGGCTTTGACACGCTGGTCGGTGAGAGTGGTGTGAAACTGTCCGGCGGTCAGCGCCAGCGCATTGCCATTGCCCGTACGCTGTTGAAGAACACACCGCTGCTGGTGCTCGACGAGGCTACCTCAGCGCTGGACAACGAATCTGAACGCGCCATTCAAACGGCTCTGACAGACTTTATGAAAAACCGCACCACGCTGGTCATCGCCCACCGACTCTCAACCATCGTCAACGCCGATCAGATTCTGGTCATGGATGGCGGTGAAATTGTGGAGCGCGGCAGCCATGCTGAACTCATTGCCGAGAACGGCTACTACGCAACCCTTTACGAACAGGGCTTCGAAAATACTTAAGGCACCTCTGATTAATTCGGCTACGCGGTCACCATCCCGCACAGTCCCGTAATCAGGTTCTCGGTAAAGCCATCAAGCTCACTCAAGTGCTGACGGCCTTCGCGCAACCCGCGCTCAAAGGCCGCGACGCTGTGAATCATGCAGACGCCCAGCATCAATTGTCGCTGGTTACGCTGATCATCTGTTCCCGCCATTTTCCCGTGCATTCGCGCACTGATGACTTTCACACTCGCCTGCCAGGGCCGGGTCAAACTAGCCTCTGCCAGAAACTCGGGGTAACTCACCTGCAGGCGCGCCAGGAACTCAATATAGTGACTGTCGGGTCCGGCCTGGCGGATGTGCTCTACCAGAGGAACCACCAGACAGCGCAACAACGCGGCGATGTCACCGCCCTGACCCTTGGCATCACAGGCCTGCAGCAGACTGGTCCGGTAACTATCAATCTGACTCATCCGGAATTCCAGAATGGCCGTGAACAGGCCTTCGCGATCCCCGAAGTGATATTGCATGGCCGCCACATTTTTCTGGCCCGCCGTACGTGCAATCTCCCGCAGCGACACAGACTCAATGCCCTTGCGGGCAAACAACTGTTCTGCCGTCAGTATCAGTCGCTCGCGGGTTCCCTCCGGCGCGCTCACTGCATCAGCCCGACAATTCGCTGGCGAGAAAATCAATGGTTCGCGCCGCCTGCCCCGGCTCCAGTTCCAGTGCTGCGGCATTGAAGTCAGTCACACCGGCCTCTCGCAGCGCTTGCAGCTGACGCCGCAGGCTGGCCTCGTCACCAACCAGTGCAATGTCGCCCGGCCCAGCTGCGCCCTCGCGTTCCAACATGGCTTTATACGACGGCAGCTGACCGTAAATGGCCAACTGTTCAGCAATAGCCACGCGGGCTTCGTCAGGCTTGTGAGTCAATACGATGGGCAGACCGGCAATGACACGTGGCACTGGCCGACCGGCTTCGCTCGCCGCAGCGTTGATTCCGGGCACAATATGGTTTGCCAGCGTCTTGGCGCCGGTCATCCAGGTAATCGTGCCCTCGGCCAATCGACCGGCAATGTTCAACATGCGTGGGCCCAAGGCCGCCACGATAACCGGTGGCTTGCTTGGGGCGTCGTGCACCTTGAACGCCGCATTGACCTTAAACTGTTCTCCCTCATGCTGAGTCTGCTCACCCGCCAACAGGGGTTGCAGTACCTGGAGATACTCTTCCATATGGCTTGCCGGCTTGCTGTAATCGAGCCCGAACATGTCTTCAACCACAAATTTGTGCGACAGGCCGATACCCAGCACAAAACGACCATTGGCCGCAGCCTGACTGGTCAGCGCCTGCTGGGCCATCGCCACCGGGTGGCGCGGATAGGTCGGCATAACAGCCGTCCCCAATTCCAGTGACTGCGTGGACTGACCGATAATTCCCAGCGTGCTGATCGCATCCAGTCCGAAAATATTCGGCATCCAGCAACTGGCAAAGCCCTTGGCCTCAACGTCTTTGGCAATGGCTGTCAGATTGACCAGTGTCACCTCAGGCCCACTACTCAGGCCGATCTTGATTCCTATTTTCATTCCTTGACTCTCTCTGGCTACTTCGCAGGGTGGGTATGTCCGCCATGATACAGACTGACATGGGAAAATTCCTCGGATTCCGCCAGGTCGGGCACGGTGAACGCCCGCTCACCGCCCAGCCGGACATAGCCTGGCTCCGAGAAGTCCCGAATACGCGAGTCCGCCAGCAAAACGTTGTCAGCGCGCTGCAGAAAGGTCTTGAGCAACGGTAAATTGGCGCGATCATAAAGTACATCGGCAACAATCAGCAGATCACAGCGCGCTGTGTAGTCATCCGCATTGTTGATACAGGCAAGCTCAACGTCGTTGAGCTCGGCGTTGCATTGGCTGGCAAAGAGCGCATCCGCATCGAGATCACAGGCGATAACGCGCGCCGCACCGGCAAGGGCTGCCGCTATGGCGACGACGCCGGAACCACAGCCAAAATCCATCACGGTTTTACCCGCCACCCACTGCGGGTTATCGAGCACATAACGCGCCAGTACCTGACCGCTCGCCCAGCAGAAGCAC
>JBFHCW010000201.1:0-4483 GCA_041585035.1 Litorivivens sp. | reverse complement strand
TTTTATCAATCAGTTGGCGCACTTCCCGCACTTTATCAATGGTCGACGGGATGAACTTCTGCCCGCCAAAGCCCGGGTTGACCGACATCAGCAAAATCATATCGAGTCGATCCATGACATAGCGCAGGCAGTCGGGAGACACCGCCGGGTTTAGCACCAACCCGGCCTTACAGCCGGCGTCGCGGATCATCTGCAGCGAGCGATCCACATGCACGGAGGCGTCGGGGTGAAAGGTGATGTAGCTGGCGCCGGCCTCGGCAAACATACCAATCAGGGCATCGACCGGCTGTACCATCAGGTGCACATCAATCGGCGCCGTCACGCCATGATCGCGCAGGGCCTTGCACACCATAGGACCGATGGTCAGATTCGGTACGTAGTGATTGTCCATCACATCAAAGTGCACCACATCGGCACCGGCGGCGAGGACATTGTCCACTTCTTCACCGAGACGGGCGAAGTTGGCGGAAAGAATGGAAGGAGCAATCCAGAAATCAGACATTGACAGCAAACTCGCGAAACGGAAATTTGAAAGCGCGTAGTTTACCGACTAAGCGGGCCGGGGGCTATGTGAACACGGCTCAGGCGAGCACTGCAGAGGCTCTGGCGTCCAGCTCGGACAGGCGCTCTGGTGTACCGACATCGACCCACTCTCCGGTGAAATGCTCACCGGTCAGCTCACCGCGCTCAATAGCACTCACCAGAAAGGGCTTCAGTGGCAGGCATCCAGGCTCCGCCCCTGCAAACAGGGCCGGATTAATCACGGCGATCCCCGCATAGGTCAAGGTATTGCTTTTGCCCAAGCTCAAGGTTTCACCGCGCAGCGAAAAATCGCCCTCCGGATTGTGTGCGGGGTTGTCCACCATCACCAAATGGGCAGCGGCAGGTACGCGGGTCAGCAGGCTGGCAACGGGAAAGTCACACCAGACATCGCCATTGACCAGTAAAAAGGGTTGCTCGCCCAGCAACGGCAAGGCATTGATCATGCCGCCGGCTGTATCCAGTAATTCCGTTTCGGCGGAATAGAGCACCTTTAAGCCATAGGCCGAGCCGTCACCAATATGTGCCTCGATCTGCTCGCCTAGCCAGTAGTGGTTAATCACCACATCGGTTACGCCGGCTGACGCCAGACGCTCAAGGTGATAGTCGATCAGGGCTTTATTGTTTACTTTCAGCAGCGGCTTGGGTCGCACCGTGGTCAACGGGCGCATCCGCTTCCCCAGACCGGCGGCAAGGATCATGGCTTTCATAGTCGCGGCTCCAGAAGCGCCTGGTATGGCTTCAGCTCGTTATACCGTAATAGCACGTCGCGAACATAATCGGCAAATCGCGGAACGAGTGAAAGATACCCCGTTTTGCCGTCGCGGTGGGCCAGCCTTGCAAAAATACCGATGATTTTCAGGTTACGCTGCAGGCCCATAAAATCACACCAGCGCTGCCAGGTATCCGGAGGTACCGAGGGTGCTACGCGTTGCCTAAAATCTTCCATCCAGCGCTCCAGCTGCTCTCGCGGCCAGGTGATATAGCGATCCAGCAGAATGGACATCAGATCGTAGCTGATCGGCCCTCGCACCGCGTCCTGAAAATCGATCACCCCCGGCGCTCCGTCCAGCACCATGAGGTTGCAGGAGTGGAAATCCCGGTGCACGAAGACCTGCGGTTGAGCCAGCGCGCTGTCGATCAGAAGGTCACACAGCGCGTGCCACTCGCGCCGTTCCCCATCAGACAGCGGTCGGTCAGTCTCTTCGGGTACATGCCAGTCCACGAACAGACTTAACTCGTCCCGCAAGCGATTGCAGTCATACAACGGCAAGCCCCCGGCTTCGACCTGAGTCAGTTTCACCAACACCGGCAGAATTTCGGCGAACACCGCTTCACCATCGTGTGACTCAAAGGCGGCTTTGTAGAGGGTATCGCCCAGATCTTCGAGTAGTATCCAACCGCGCGCCAAATCGTGGGCCAGAATGGCGGGTGCGTGAATATCCGCCTGACGCAGGCGCTCGGCAATATCGAGGAAGGGCTTGCTGTTCTCTTTTTCGGGCGGGGCATCCATCAGAATGACGGGGGGACGCCCCACAGGGGAAAGCCGGAAATAGCGCCGAAAACTGGCGTCACCCGCCACTGGCAGCAATTCGCCCAACGCTGTCTCTGGTACGCCAAGCTCGGCGGCACACCATTGCCGCAGACTGTCGAGCATATTTACCTGCCTTTTCCACACCTGCAGGCGCGCATCCTATCAAAGAATCCATTATCATCCACCTGCATTTACTCAGACTGATAACAACGATCCTCTTGAAGCTCCCAACATCGCGCACATTGACGCTCCTGTCTGCACTGCTGATTCCGCCAGCATTGCAGGCTCAATCTGCCTGTACAGCACCGGCGGAATCCGTTCGCCCTTGGTATTGGTTTACGGCGGAAGAAGTGGCCAATGTCAGCCAATGCTCTCTCGCAACCGGCTGCGACGGGCGCTATCTGGCCCCGGCTCGCACCTGGGCTGGCGCCGACTCTCCCCTGCGCGAGGCACCGCTGCACGCCAGCGCCGACCGCTCCAGCATGCAAGGCAGCGCCGTCGCGCTGAGCGGCGACGTCGTGGTTTACAAAGGTCCCCTGGGGCTGAACGCCGGCCGCGCCGAATTTGACCGAGACAGCCAGGTCTTTGCCCTCGACGGCGGTGTCAGGATTGTTCTGCCCGATATGATGTTGCAAGGTGAAAGCGCGATATTAAGCGGTGCCGACAGTACCGGGCGTATTGAACAAGCGCGTTTTGTCGCGTTTAAGTCCGGCGTGCGCGCCAGCGCGGAACTGATCGAACGCCCCACCCCTCAAACCCTGAACCTGCTAGGTGCCGAGTACACCCAGTGCCCGCCGGATTCTGAAGCCTGGGCCTTGCACGCCGAGGATATTCACCTGGATTTTGCAACGGGCCGAGGCGTGGCTCGCGATACCAGCCTGAAAATAAAGGGGGTGCCGGTATTCTACAGCCCCTGGCTCGATTTTCCGGTCGACGACCGACGCGCTACCGGTCTGCTCTGGCCCGGGTTTGCCAGTACCGATGGCGGGCTGGATATTTCAGTACCCTACTACTTCAACCTCGCGCCAAATTATGACTTGAGCTTGACGCCTCGTTTTCTGGAAGCTCGCGGCGACATGCTGGAAGCCGAAGCGCGCTACCTGAACACCTGGAGCGAGTGGCAGCTGTCCACAGCCTACCTCAATAATGACCGTGAAGCCGACCGCGATCGCTGGCTGATCGGCGTCACCGAACAGGGCTCCATCGGCAAAAGCTGGAGTACCGAGGTCAACTACACCCGGGTCAGCGACGACGACTATTTTTCCGATCTGAGCGTGGCCTCGCTAAACGTTCGCCGCACTACCTACCTGGATCAACGCGCCCGTATCGACTATCAAAGTGAGCGCTGGCGCTCCCAGCTCAATGTCCAGCAGTATCAGGCGCTGGCCAACCTGGATGACACCTACCGCAAACTGCCGCAGTGGTCGCTGGAGTACCTACCTGTGGTTCGCAACCTGCGCCCACAGCCACTTTTTCGGGCGGACGTCACGGTATTTGACCACAACGATAATCTCGACAATGGCGGCCTGTTTATTACCGGCCGGCGCACCTACGCAGAAGCCGGTGCGCGATTGCCCTTTATCGGTCGCGCCGGTCATATTATTGCGACCGCCAAGGCCCGGCACTTGAAATATCGGCTTGATGACGGCGTCATCAACGAGAATCCAGAAGTAACCGCCGCTCAGGGCAGCATCGATACCCAACTGGTATTTGAGCGTAATACCGGCACCTGGCGTCAGACCCTTGAGCCACGCCTGTTCTATCTGTATAGCGATTTCGAAGCCGGCCAGGATGATCAGCCAATTTTCGATACCAGCCTGCGCACCTTCGACTACAACCAGCTTTTTCGCGATTCACGCTACACCGGCTACGACCGGGTAGACGATGCCAAACACCTGTCCTTCGGCCTGCGCAGCCGTTTTTTTGACCAACTTACCGGTGAGGAAGTTCTCGCTCTTGGCATCGGCCAGGCTTTCTATTTCGAAGATCGCCAGGTCAGCCTGCCCGACACGGTGGTTGCGGGCACGCTGACCACCGACCCCAGCCTTCTCGACAGCAGCATTGCCATCCCCGGCACCACCAGCTATCGCCACCCGGGCAACGCCACCGCGGCCGCCGACGGCTCGCAGGAACAGCGCGAGGAGAAGTATTCCGACGTGGCCACCACACTGCGCTGGCGCACCGCCGACAATCACTGGCTTGAAGCCGATCTGGTGCTGGATCGTGAGGACGGCCGGGTTAACCAGAGTCATCTGGGCTGGCACTATCGCGACGGCCGGCAGACCCTGTACAATTTCGGCTACAGTCAGCGCCGTCTGACCGTGGTCGACAGCGACGATCGCCAGGAGTTGCAACAACTGGATGCGTCATTCAGCATGCCCGTAGGCCGCCAATGGCAGCTCTTTGGCC
>JBFHCW010000200.1:0-4493 GCA_041585035.1 Litorivivens sp. | reverse complement strand
CGGAAGGGAAAGAATGCCAGCAAGGTGACAAACACCAGCAACATTCCCAGCAGCGCATTACTGGTCAGCATTTCCAGCATATTGCGCGCATAGCGGGTGGTATCGTTAAACACTTCCAGGGTAACTCCCAGAGGCATCAGGGCCTGCTGCTGTTTCAGAAACTCGCGCAGTTCGGCCGCGACGGCGACGCCGTTAGCCTGGGCAGTCTTTTTCACCAGCAGACTGATACCGGGCTCGCCATTGGCCAGCGGCTGGATCATCCAGTCCTCGTAATCCACAACCACATCGGCGATATCACGCACCCGGGTAAAATTGTCGCGACCGGAAGCCCTAACAATCACCTCCGCCACATCCTTGGGATTCTGAAACTGACCCACCGTCACAACATCACGCTCTGAGGTGGTGGAATCCAGCGCGCCACCGGAATCGCGAACATTGCGCGCGGCAATTGCCCGGGTAATTTCTGCCGCATCGATCCCTAACTGCTGAAGCCGCTGGGGATTAAGAAGAATGCGCACTTCCTTGCGTCGGTAGCCAAGCCGGTCTGAGCCCGCCACACCGTCAACCTGTCGCAACTCAACCTGCAGACGGCGCGCAGCACGGCGCAGCACATCTTCATCCACCTCACCGCGAATCAGGATTTCCATAATGGGTGTGCGGTCCGGGTCTTCGACGACCAGCAGCGGTTTTTCCGGAACATCGTCAGGCATGCGCGGATAGGCCCGATCAATGGCTCGCTGCAGATCGTCCCGAAATACACGATTTTGCGCGCGGGAATTGTCGGGGTTTGCCTGTATCAAGAGGCTAGACAGACCTTCCATACTGGCCGAACGCAGTTTGTCCAATCCCTCGATCTCGAGAATTTCCTCCTCCAGCGGGACCGTGACTGCCAGTTCCACATCGCCAGCCGCCGCCCCCGGCCATGCCGTCGTGAGATAGAAAACACCCGTATCAAGCGCAGGAAAACTGCTGACGACCTGACTGCGCGTCACCACAAAACCGCTGAGGAAAATCATGACCAACAGCAGATTGACCAGCATCGGCCGGCGGGCAAAAAAGTCGACAACAGACCTCATGGCTGCTCGCTCAGCACATCAACCGGCTTGCCATCTGCCACCAGTTCCAGATGACTGGTAATCAAACGATCACCGGGCTTGAGCCCGGCCAAAACCGGCAGCTCGCTCCCGGCACTGGCAGCAAAACTGGGCTCCACTTCCCGCGCAACGCCATCTTCGACAATAAAAACCACGCGGCGGAGATTGCGATCAACCAGATGGCTCTCGTTCACTACCAGCGTGTTGCTGCGCACCACCCCTTTCATACTCACCTGGGCTGACATACCGGGCCGCAGTGCGCGGTCACGGTTGTTCACCGTGAGTTTTACCGGAAAGTTGCCGGTATTGGGGTCCGCCTCAGAGCCCACCAGTTCAACCCTGGCTTCGAATTCCCGGCCGGGCACTGCCGGTGTCAGCACTTTCGCCTTGTCACCGAGTCGCAGTTGATTGACCTCGCGCTCGCTGACAAAAGTGACCACCCGCAGCGTATCGGTGACCTGCACCACCGCCAGTGGTGAGCCGGGCAATACGGTTTGGCCGGGCTCTACCCGCTTTGACTCAACTACCCCATCGACCGGACTGATAATTCGGGTTTCCCGCAGATCCTGTTCGGCCAGCGCCAGTGCCGCCTCTGCTTCTTCGACCCCGGCGCGGGAGCGTTCGTAATTGGCCTCGCTGTCCTTCAACTGCTCTCTGGACAGTGCGCCCTTGGCCATCAGGTCGCGATAGCGAAAGTAGGTTTGGCGGGACTTTTCCAGATCAGCACGGGCACTTTCCAGGTTCGCCCTGGACTGCCGCACCCGCAACTGCTGCTTGTGGTCGTCCAGCTCTATCAATAGATGTCCGGCCTGGACGTTTTCTCCGTCACGGAAATGAACCTTTTCCACTGTGCCGGAAAAGTCGACGGTAATGGTGATTTCTTCTGTCGTTTCGAAGTGCCCATAGGCCGTGAAGGCCAATTGCCAGTCTATGGGTTCCAGTCGCTGGGTCGTTACCGTCAAACGCGCGGGTGCGTCAACGGTAGAGGACGGTGGCGGCGCCTGCTCACAGGCACTGACGAAAAGCGCGAGCAAAAGCACACACGCAGAGAGCTTGAACGTCCCGGAGCATCGCATCTAACGGATTCCTTGTATGGATAGCGTTAGTTTACGCGATGGCTGCGGGCTATACAGGAGTGATTAACAAGAGTTAACGAGCTGACTGAAAAACACGCAGCTCAGGCTGCGGTGTGCAAACCGCATTCGGCGTTTTCAGCAACCTTGGTCGGGTCGAAATAATGCTTGCAGCTTGGCAGCTGATGCTCGTCCATATACTGCTGCACGTCGTCCGCTGTCCAGTGAAAAATGGGAGCCACCTTGAGCAGGCCTCGTGCATCCCAGGACAAGATGTCCAGGCCCTTGCGAAAATCCGTTTCTTCCTTGCGAATGCCGGTAATCCAGATCTTGGGCTTAAGTTCATCCAGCGCGCGGGAAAACGGCTCGAGCTTTACCTGCCGGGAAAACTCCTTGAACAACTCCGGGGTATCATCCGGATGCGGAATGCCTCCCATAATCGCGTTGCGACGTTCGGCGGTCATTTCCGGGATATAAATCTGCATGTTGGGCTTGAGCTCTTTCATCAACCGCTCCGCAACCCGGTAGGCGTCAGGCACGTTATAGCCGCTATCAACCCAAACAACCGGCACACTGCGGTCCACCGAGGTAACCAGATGCAGCATGACGGCGGCGTTCTGCGAAAAGCTCGTGCTCGACATTACCGGCTCGCCCAGAGACAAAGCCCAGCGGATAATGTCCTGCGGGGACTGCTGTGCGAGTTCGGCACTGATTTTGACTAGGTCGAGGTCTTTCACGGTCTTTGCTCAAAGGATTTCCAATAGGCTGGGAACCTTAGCACAGCAAATTTTCAATTAGAAGAAAAAACTCAGTTAAAACAGTTAGTTATAATATTTTGAAATAAGGTTATAACCTTTGAAGTGGAGAGCCTCTCCCCTCTCTGCGCGGCGGCAGACACGGCGTGGATTGGGCTTGAGGCCCCGCAATGATCAGTCAAAGCCGTAAAGGCCGAATTGAATAGCACTGGGTCGAGGGACTGAAATCCGGGGGGTTAACACCCAGTCGAAATGACACCATGACGCCGGAGACGCTCGGCAAACGGAAACCGCCCGCCAACTCGCTGTTCGATTAGCGAGCTGGCGGGCAGGATAAGTCAGAGGAAGAAGTCGCCGTTTTCGGCGCCCAGCTGAACCGCCCCCCAGTTACCACCAAACTTCTGCGGGTTGTTAGCCGTGTGAGCACGGGAGGCATGAATATCCACAAAGGTGCGCATTAAGGCATTGCCCTGGTAAATACCGGCGCCACCGGCGAAGGCAAACAGGGGATCTATTCCCTCAATGCAGCGCTGCGGCACTGCCGCCGATTCCCAGCGAAACTTGATGCGCTCTTCCATCGTCAATTCAGGGCCGCCCTCGGCAGCTTCCAGCAGGCGGTCGAAGTTGCGAAACAGCACCAGTTTAAGCTCATCCACAATCGAGTCCGCCTGAGCCAGCGCGTAGCGCGCATGCGGATCTTCAGCGGCAGACTTGCCATCGTTCTTGCCTACACGCTTGGCCGTCTTCTCGATAAAAATGTCGCAAGCGCCTTTCAAGGCACCGATTCCCGCAGTGGAAACCGCGCGCACAAACATCTGACCAAAGGGAATTTTAAACAGTGGCGCAGTATTGACCGCATTGCCGGGACTGTTACAGGTAAAACCATCCATCGCTTTGTGGGTGCGATATTCAGGGACAAAGGCATCCTTGACCACGATGGTTTTGGAACCCGTGCCTTTCAGACCCATCACATGCCAGTCATCGACGATCTCGTAATCGCTGCGCGGCACCAAAAAGGTTCGCATATCCGGTGGGCCGCCCGCACTGTCACCGTCTTTTGGTGGCACCATGGCACCGAGAAAAACCCAGTCGCAGTGATCACTGCCTGAGGAAAAGCCCCACTGGCCACTCAGTTTCAAGCCGCCATCGACGTGTTCAACCTTGCCCACCGGCATATACGAGGACGAAATCAGCACGCTGTCGTCCTCGCCCCACACATCCTGCGCCGCGCGATCATCAAACAACGCCAGCTGCCAGTTGTGAATGGCGATAACGCCCAGGCACCAGGCGCTGGACATACAACCTTCGGCTACCGTCATCTGCACGTCGTAGAAATCGTGCGGGTCCAGCTCGTAGCCGCCCCACTTTTTAGGCTGCAAAATGCGGAAGAAACCGGCCTCGGCGAAATCCTTGATGGTTTCCGCCGGCACCTGCCGCGCCTGCTCGCAGGCATCCGCCCGCTCACGCAATACCGGCACGAGTTTACGTGCCGCAGCACGCACCTGTTGCTGAAGTTGTGCTTTATCTGACATCAAACAG
The DNA here is from genome assembly GCA_041585035.1 of Litorivivens sp. Classification (GTDB taxonomy): domain Bacteria; phylum Pseudomonadota; class Gammaproteobacteria; order Pseudomonadales; family Spongiibacteraceae; genus Litorivivens. The sequence continues at coordinate 32 of JBFHCW010000200.1, read as the reverse complement.
TCCTCTTGTTACTGCTTACTGCGCTGAGCAGG
>JBFHCW010000199.1:0-4497 GCA_041585035.1 Litorivivens sp. | reverse complement strand
TCGTAGGGGCTGTCGATGACCTTGATGTCCGGGTTGTACTTGATGACATCCGTACCCAGACCAACCTTGGTGGGAATAAAGGGGCAACCCCAGGCAGCAGCGCGCAGACCCAGCAACATCATGCCTTCATCGATTTCCATCACTTCCAGTTCACCGCTCTGACGCGCCTGACGGAAGTAAGGCTCCAGCGGGATAAAGTCGAGGGTAACGAACGCGAATATTACTTTCTTGACCTTGCCTGCCGCGCAGAGCATGCCGACATCCGCGCCACCATAGGCCACGATGGTCAGGTCTTTCAGGTCGGAATTGAGGATTTCACGTACCAGCGCCATCGGTTTGCGACGCGGACCCCAGCCACCAATGCCGATGGTCATACCATCGCGCAACTGGCCGACCACTTCCTTCAGGCTCATTTGCTTGTTCATATCGACTCCTTGTTTTGCGCCGGACTGAATACCGGCACCCTGTTAATCACGTCAAAATCTTCGACATGCGGTAATCGTGCTTGACGAAGGTCACGCCCAGCGAGCACTCGGTTCGGCGCACGCCGGGAATCACACTCACCTTCGTATTCAAAAAATCTGCCAGCTGGCCGTTGTTCTGCACCAGCGTAATGGCAAGTATGTCAAAACGCCCCAGCGTGACCGCGACAAAACCTATCTGCGGCGTATCCGCCAGCGCTTGTGCAACATCCTTCACTTCCATTGCGCTGTCCACTTCAACCCAAATATAGGCCAACGTTGGATTGCGCAGATGATCAATATTGGTCACCGCCGTTATGCGGATCTGCCCTTCGTCTTCCATGCGCTTGATGCGACCGCGCACAGTGCCTTCGGTAACGCCCAGCTCCGCCGCAATTTTGCGGTTGCTGGTACGCGCATCGATAGCCAATGCATCAACAATTTTCTGATCCAGCTCATCGAGGCGGCGTTTGGTCACGCGGCACCTGTTTGGCTAGCGGCGCTACGTTCACCAACAGCATCACGCGCTTTATCAAACAGCACCCAATTGGGCTGATTCTTCAGTACATCAATCGCCATCGCCGGTAACAGTCGCCGCACGCCCGGTACACCTGCCAGGCGTTGGGTCAGCAATTGCGAGACCGCTTCCTGATCTTCAGCTACCATCAGGCATTCAATATCGTGGCTGCCAACCACCTGACACACGGAAAACACTTCAGGAAAGGCCGCCAGATCCGTGGCCACTTCGGCAGCGCTGCGCCCTTCCACCTGCACGCCGACGGCAAGCATCAGCGAAAAGCCAGCGGCCTCAAAATCGGTTACCGCAACCACCCGCAGCAAATCCTGCTCTTCCAGACGCCGCAACCGGCTTCGCACCGTGTTTTCCGTCAAGCCGGTTTTCTCGGCCAGCGCCTTGAAAGCCATGCGTCCATCCTGACGCAGCAGAGAGACCAGCTTGTGGTCAGCCTCATCCATCTCCAGCGAATGCATGGGGATGCGCTCAGCCACGGCGTCCTTCAGTACGCCGTCAGCCATGGCCGAGTTCTTTCGCCAGCTTTTTAAGCTCCGGCTTCACCACCTTGCCCGAGGCATTCAGCGGCAGGCTGTCGACAAAGGCCACATGCATCGGCACCTTGTAGCGCGCCAGATGCTCGGCGGCATAATCCAGCACCGCCTGCTTGTTCTGCTCGAAGCCGGGCTTAAGAACGACAAAGGCCATACCCACTTCGCCCTGCGGCTGTTTGGGCACACCGATAACCGCCACCTGGGCAATACCGTCCATGCCGTAAAGGATTTTCTCCACCTCGGCGGGATAAACGTTTTCGCCGTTCATGATGTACATGTCTTTCAGGCGATCGGTAATGCGCAGATAGCCGCGCTCATCCATTACGCCGATATCGCCGGTGCGCAGCCAGCCTTCTGAGGTGATGCTTTCAGCCGTGGCTTCGGGCATATCAAAGTAGCCTTTCATCACGTTGTAGCCACGCACCCAGATCTCGCCTTCGCTGCCACGTGCAACTTCTTCGCCGGTATCCGGATTGGCGCATTTCACCTCGACACCCTCAATGGCGCGGCCGGAGGTTGTGGCGATGGTTTCGGCGTCGTCGTCGGGCCGGCAGATCGTGACAACACCGGTGGATTCGGTCAGGCCGTAGGCAGTGACCACGGTTTCAAAACCGAGCACATCGCGCATGTCCTTGACCAGTTTGACCGGCACAGAAGCCGCACCGGTCACACCGAGGCGCAGGCTGGACAGGTCGTATTTGTCGCGCCCGGGATCGGCGAGCAGCATTTCATAGAGCGAGGGCGCGCCCGGCAGCATGGTGACCTTGTCCTGCTCGATCTGAGCCATGGCCGCTTCTTTATCAAAGGCCATCACCGGCAGAATCGTGCTGCCAAAAATAATCGCCGCCAGCCAGCCGGCCTTGTAACCAAAGGTATGAAAGAAAGGATTGATGATCAGGTAGTTGTCGCTGCTGCGCAGGCCAACGGTATCACCCCAGGTTTTAAACACCTGAATGTTCTGACGGTGGGTGCAAAGCACGCCTTTGGGTTTGCCCGTGGTACCGGAGGTAAACAGCATATCGGCCACATCGTCGGGCTCGACCGCCGACAACCGCGCTTCCAGCACCTCGATATCAACCTCATCCGCCTGTTCAAGGAAGGTCTCCCAGCTTTGGGCACGGTTGTCGTTGCCACGCAGCAAGACACGGTGCTGCAAATCGGGCAAATCTTCATTTTCCAGCAGGGTCAACGGCTCGCCTTTTTCCAGCTGGGTATAGGTAAGCAGAATACGGGCACCGCTGCGACGCAGAATGTCGGCGGCTTCATTGCCCTGCAGGCGGTTATTAAGCGGCACCAGAACGGCGCCGGCAGATTCGAGACCAATTGCCGCCTCGATCCACTCCGTCATATTGGGTGCCCAGATGGCCACCCGATCGCCCTTCTCGACACCGGCCGCCACAAACGCCGCTGCAGCGCGACAACCGAGCTGCGCCAGCTCGTCATAGCTAACCCGGCGATCTCCTTCCTTGATCGCTGTCTTGTCGCTGTATTCGTCAGCCGCCCAGGCCACCAGGGCCGGCAAGCTCAAGGGAAGTGATGGACTCTGTGACATGCCTGATTCACTAGCTCTGTCAGAAAAATTGGGTACTAAGTGTAGTCAGGGGCGGGGCACGGCGCAAGTGATATGCGTAATCCTAAGGGAGTATATTTACGCATTCCTATAGTTATGGGTTATATTAATACCGCTTATCATACGATTCAGCGCTATTCATACGAAAAACCAGTGCCAGCCCTTGACGCACCGTTACGCAAAGGGCGAGCGCTCGCAAGAGCGCGCCTGGGCACGCGCTACAGCCGGACAGTAAAGTTTGCCCTCACTTACACTGAGCCCCGCCGCCAAACCAGCATCAGTCGCCAGCGCTTCGCGCCAGCCGCCGTTCGCAATGGCACTGATATAGGGGAAAGTCGCTCGCGACAGGGCTGCGGTTGCCGTGCGCGGGACGGCGCCGGGAATATTGGCAACGCAGTAGTGAATGACACCCTCTTCTATGTAGGTGGGCTGATCATGGGTTGTCGGCCGACTGCTTTCAAAACAACCGCCCTGATCAATCGCCACATCCACCAGCACCGACCCCGACTTCATTCGCTTTAGACCTGCTCGCTTGATCAATTTTGGGCTGGCATCGCCCGGCACCAGCACGGCGCCGACAACCACTTCAACCTCCGGCAAGTGTTTCGCCAACACGGCCTCTCCCGAGGGCTCGATAGCAAACACATTCTGCCACTCAGCCTGCAAATGCTTGCGACGGCTTTCGGCGGACTCCAGAATCGTGACCGATGCGCCCATACCGGCCAGTATCCGGGCAGCGTTTAGCCCGACAACGCCGCCGCCCAACACCAGCACCCGGGCCGGAGCCACACCGGTGGCGCCCGCCAGCAATACACCCCGACCCCCTGCATTTTTTTCCAAGCATCGCGCGGCCGCCTGCGCCGCAACTCGCCCGGCAATTTCACTCATGGGAAACAGCAGCGGCAGACGACCCTCGGCATCGCGTACCGTTTCATAGGCAATCGCGGTAACACCGCTGGCAAGCAAACGATCGACCAGAGAGGCGTCCGGTGCGAGATGTAGATAAGTGAATAGAAGCTGCCCGGCTCGCAACAGCTCGCACTCCCGAGGCTGGGGCTCTTTAACTTTGACAATCAATTCAGCGCGCTTGAAAACCGGCTCGGCACCCCCCACAAGCTCACCACCAGCGGCTAGATACGCCTCGTCCTCAAAACCGCTGCCGACACCCGCACCGCGCTCCACCAGCACCTGATGCCCCGCCTTGCACAGGCTGGCCACCTGCTCCGGCATAAGCGCAATCCGATACTCCTGCGCCTTGATTTCTCTGGGCAGACCAATAATCACTGACACCTCCAGATCGTTGACGTCTACTATTCAGTGTAGACGGGAAAGGGCAAAACCGGACGAAAGGAGAAAGTGCAAATACTATTTCCGGGGAGGCCGCAACATTAATAGCGGCGT
>JBFHCW010000198.1:0-4506 GCA_041585035.1 Litorivivens sp. | reverse complement strand
TGTGTGCGTATTACCCGTTCAATCTCAAGCCCAGGTATGCCTATAATTCTTCCTGCGTGGGACATCGGTAGCTCCATTAAAGTGATCGTCGCAAAATCAGTTTAATGAATGCCGGTGTCCCCCGTTAATGATGAAGAGCCGAGCATCCGACTCATCCCTCTACCCAAAACCGGGGCAGGTCGACAGTTCAAGTCTGTCCGGGCCTTTATGCCCTGTGGGTACACCAATTCCCTCATCACTTGGTTAGAGCATCCGACTCATCCCTCTACCCAGAATCGGGGCAGGTCAACAGCTCAAGTCTGTCCGGGCCTTTATGCCCTGTGGGCACACCAATTCCTTCACCCAATAACGGTTAGAGCACCCGATTCATCATTCCTCTCAAAAATCGGATCAGGTCTATAGATCAAGTCTGATCGGACCTTGCGCCTCAGAGGCACGCCATATTCCGGATAGTGACTTAGCATCTAACCAATAATGACCCTCGGCGCCATCAAAAGAATCTGTATTATGGTGGACAATGCAGATGCCCGGGCCGAGCTACCCTGGCGCCCGGCAATACCACAGAGGCTATTGGCAGCATTAGATTTCTAGAGATTCATTGTCGGCGGCACAACAACTATACAAACGAACCATACCAAATGAATATTTTGCTTCTGTTTTCACTCTTACTCGTACTGCCTGCATGGGCCTTCTATCGCTACATACTGCGTTACCCTTTGCAGCCAACAAAAGCCAATCCAAAACAGCTTCAAGGCTGGAGGCCTGATGTAAGTCTCGATGAGTTAACCCGAGACTTGATTGCCCGAATGACACCGGCGGAGAAACGCGCACAGCTGTACGGTGAGAAAATGACAGCCATGTTGCGTCTTGGGATCAACCTTGTGTTGTTCAAGCGCTTCCCTCATATGTTCAGTGCCGCCAACACGCGATTGGGTATACCGCCTTTTGTGCTGTCAGACGGCCCGCGAGGTGCCCGCGTTTCCGACGGGCACGAGGGCTCAACAACATTCCCTGTCGCGATAGCCCGCGGTGCAAGCTGGAATGTTGAACTCGAAGCTCGGATACACGAGGTAATCGCCAAGGAGGTTAGGGCTATTGGCGCCAACATGGCTGCAACGCCTTGCATAAACCTGCTGCGCCACCCGGGCTGGGGGCGCGCTCAGGAAGTCTACGGCGAAGACCCCTTCCATATGGCCGAATTTGGTGTGGCCGCCACCAAGGCCTTGCAGGCCCACAACGTAATGGCCAGCCCTAAACATTATGCCCTGAACAGCATCGAGAACTCACGCTTCGTAGTCAATGTAAAAGTCGACGAGCGCACCCTGCACGAAGTGTATTTACCCCATTTCAAAAAAGTCGTGCAGGAAGCAAATGCGGCCAGCCTGATGACCGCCTATAACAAGGTCAATGGCGAGTATTGTTCCGAGAACCCGGAGCTAATCCGGATACTTAGAGAGGACTGGGGGTTCAAGGGATTCCTCCACTCAGACTGGGTGTTTGGCATGCACAGCGCAGCCAAAGCTATCAAAGCCGGACTGAATATCGAAATGCCGGTTCAGCAGGTTTACAGGGACAAGGCCATCAAAAAAGCACTGGCGGCCGGCGAGATCAGCGAAGCCGATATTGATCAGCGCGTGTTTGAATCGCTTCGCGTGCGGTTGGATTACGCCCTGCGCGAAGACACCATGAATTACTCCAGAGACTTGCTCGCCTGCGAACAGCACACCGCACTGGCGCGAGAAGCTGCCGAAGAAAGCATGGTGCTCCTGAAAAATGATGGCGTGCTGCCATTCGATAACAGAACCGGCAAAACCATTGCGGTTATTGGCCGACTTTCAGAATCTGAAAATACTGGTGATCGAGGATCGAGCAACTGCAGCTCTCCCTATGTTGTGACACCCGCAGAGGGCATAAGGCGCTATCACTTACCGCAAGGCAATACCGTCATCGTCAATGACGGCAGTGATCTCGATGCTGCCCAAAAACTTGCCGAAAACGCTGATCAGGTGGTGATTATTGTGGGCTTCACGGCCCAGGAAGAAGGCGAATACGTTGTTGCTTCCAAAACCATGGAGCGCTCGGCCAAAGCAGGCAAACTTGTCGGCAAGAAAGGCCTTGGCGGCGACAGGGATAGCCTGTCACTGCCGTATATCGACGAAACGCTGATACAGCATCTGGCCGGCTGCAATCCAAAAACCGTTGTCAGTGTAGTGTGCGGCAGTGCGGTGGATATGACGTCCTGGCAAGACAAGGTGCCAGCCATACTCTTTAGTTGGTATGCGGGCATGGAAGGAGGCACGGCGTTGGCCAATGTGCTTTGGGGCGAGGTCAGCCCCAGCGGCAAGCTGCCCTTTGCCATCCCGACCAACAGCAAAGATTACCCTCACTTCACTCCGTATACGATGGAGATTGATTATGGCTATTACCACGGTTATACCTTGTTTGATAAGAACAACATTGCTGTGGCCTACCCCTTCGGGTTTGGTCTGAGCTACACAAGCTTTACTCTTTCGTCCGTTCGCTCAGTGAAAAGCAACATCAAAATTGCCAGTGGAGAACCGCTGGAAGTCGAAGCGACTGTGGAAAATACTGGCGCTTGCAGTGGCGCCGAAGTCATCCAGCTTTATATCGGCTTCCCCCAATCGAGTATCGAGCGCCCGAATAAAATACTGCGCGCCTTCAGCAAAGTGAGTCTGCAAGCCGGAGAGAAGAAGACTATTACTCTCAGGGTGCCGCTCGAAGAATTCGCCCGCTATGCACCCGAAAGTCACCGATGGGAAATCGACCCGATGGACTACGCTGTGTATGTCGGCACCTCATCGGCCGAACAGGATTTGCATAAAATGCTAATGACACTCAGCTAAACCAGCGCGATGAGTGTGGAGCTGGTATTCGCTAAACGCCGACAAACCAATCGCCGGCAAAGAATTATGCGTCGGCTGAACCTTTTCCAGCATTTGCCTTACCGTTCAACCGTGGCGGTGAACAGACCGCGAAGGCCGGCCTTCCATCGTCTGCGCGTAGTCATTCAACAATGAAGCGAGCTCCAGTCGATTGCGTGGTGCCTGCACACAGGCACGGCAGGCCACCGCATCCCGGCTGGTTACCTCAAATCGGTCTTCGACCTTGAATTCCCCGGTGCTTTGTCGACGTTCTTCGTCGGATAGCCCAAGGGGTGGCGCGCCAATAAACTCCACAACAATCTTGCCCGGCGACACCTGATAGCGCGCAAAGCCAATGCCCACAAAGTCGCTGGCCGACCATGCCTGGGGTCCGTCGGCATCGAACAGTCGAATTGACGCACCGCCCGTACCCACCATCACCTGAACATAGCCCATGGGATTACGCTGGCCAAAGCTCATGGGAGCTGAGCGCTGATAAATATGGTCGTGCCCTACCAGCAGCATATCGACGCCGTAGCGCACAATGATATTTTCTTCCAGAGCGACCAGCGCCGGGTTCGCCGGGCTGCGACCATCCTGGTCGGTCCAGATGGGGAAATGCTGCATAACAACAATGAAATCGATCTCGCCAGCAGCACGACGCACCGCGGCCAGTGAAAGATCTGCTTCAATATTGAGCATTTCCTCCGGCAGTGTTCCATCGTTAATCAAGGCCCCCGCTGTGGTGACCAGAAAATGCACGCGGTTAACGTCGAAGGAATAGAACGTGCTGCCGGGGTTGTCGCCGGTAATTATCGACGTCGCCGGTTTCCCGGGATGCGTGAAGCGATTCTTGAAGGCATCGCCGCCAAAATCTTTTTCCTCATGATTTCCCGCAGCGGCCAGCATCGGACGTGTAGACAGCAGAGCCTCCTGCTGGTCAAACCACACATCCCAAACAGACTGTGTACCATCGGCATAGGACAGATCACCTGCAATCAGCACCAGGTCCGAGGGAGTTTTCAGTACCTCGTCGGTCACCAACGTGGCGAGAGGCCCGGTGCCCTGATCACCGTAGTGAATAAAACTCCAGTCCTTGACCGGCATCGGCTCAACTACCCTGACCGGAGACCAGCCGCCGAGCTCTGACCCAACGCGGTAACGCAAGGGCTTGTCTGCTGGCAAGTCACCGGCGGTCGCTCGATGCGTCAGCGCGGCAACACCCGTTGTAGGATCTACCCGGCTTTCTACCCGGTGGCGCAAGTGCGTCGCTGAAATGGCCTCGTCATCCATACCTGCTTCAACGGTATCGAACTCCAGAAATGAAACCGGCGCCTGATCGCCATCAGTAAACCAGGTAACGCTGCGAGAGGTGTGGGCATCGCCAGTGAAACTGACATGTGCGCCCCGAGGCGGGTGGGTTGCCACCGGAGTGGGTTCAGGCACATCGGGAACATTCTCGGGTGGTGCCGCAGAACGCTCCACCGGGGACGGTGAGTCACTATCCTCACCACAAGCGACCAGTGCGAGAGAGGAAGCACTTACCGCCAGAAAGCGGCGACGGGAAAACTCAGATGGGGACATGGCGCAACTCCAGTTCAGAACGCGCCGAAGGCTACCCCAT
>JBFHCW010000197.1:0-4511 GCA_041585035.1 Litorivivens sp. | reverse complement strand
TGACCCAGGAGCGTTACCCGGATATAGAATTCTTCTCCACAAGAGAACATTGATAACAATAATGAAAGAGAGTCTGCGTCTGGATCGTTATGTGGCGAGCGTCACCGACTACTCCCGCAGCGATGCCAAAAAACTGATCAAATCGGGCGATGTCGCCGTTGACGGCAAGGTGTTGACCGACCCGTCTCAGGCCGTAGCTGCCGATGCCCAGCTGGAGATTGATGGGCAGTTCGTCAGGCAGGCCGAACACCGCTATTTCATGCTGCACAAACCCCAGGACTATGTGTGCGCCAATCGCGATCGGCGCTTTGCCACCGTTATGGACCTGCTTGACGAAGACAATCTCGACAAACTGATTATTGCCGGTCGTCTTGATCTGGATACCACCGGTCTGGTGCTGCTGACAGACAACGGCCAGTGGGCTCATCAAGTCATGTCGCCAAGAACCCGTTGTTACAAGCGCTACCGGGTGCAACTGGAAGACCCGGTGCCGGAAAGCGCCATTGATCGCTTTGCCAAAGGCGTTTTTCTGGAACAGGAAAAACGTCGAACCCTGCCGGCACGAATGAAGCTGCTCGGCGAGCGCGAAGCCCTGCTGGAAATCTGCGAGGGCCGCTTTCATCAGGTTAAACGTATGTTTGCCTCTATTGGTAATACGGTGGTGGGCCTGCACCGCGAAGCAATCGGCAAGCTGGAATTGGACAGCGCGCTGGGCGAAGGGGAATACCGCAGCCTGACAGAGTATGAAGTGGCCGTCGTTCTGAGCGGAACGCTGGAATGAACGACGCAGCGCTGGACGGACTGTATCGGTCCATCGTGGACGGCCACTCGGCACTGTTGCTGGCCGACGAGCACTGCGTAACGGTGCCGGTGGCAACGGAGCTGCGGGTGCTGAGTAATCGCGTGGACGTGGCTGAGCGTATGACGCAGGCGGGCCTCGAGTGCCGGCTTAATGACTTCGACCTTAGCGGGTTTTCCGGTATCGAGCGCATTTACTACCGGGTCTCCAAGGAGAAGCCGCTGGTGCATCATTGCATCAATCAGGCGCTGTCACTGTTGCCCGTGGGGGGCGAGCTGGTGCTGGCCGGAGACAAAGGCGATGGGATAAAAACCTATTACGACAAGGCCAGGGCACTGGTAGGCGCCGACAAAGCGCTGGCCAAATCCAAGGGCAGCGCCTATGTCGGCCGGATTCAAAAGCACACTGCGCCGACGGCGCTTCTGGACGACGGTCACTACCGCGAACTGCAATGCATTGCCGACTCGCCAGCACTGTTCAGCAAGCCCGGTGTTTACGGCTGGAAGAAGATTGATCGCGGCAGCGCGTTGTTGATTGACGCCCTGCAGAGTCTTTCTTTGCCAGGCACAGAATCGATTTTGGATCTGGGGTGTGGCTACGGTTACCTGAGTGTGCTGGCTCACGCCTACCTGCCTGAGGCGCGGATTGTCGCCACCGATAACAATATCGCGGCTATTGCGGCCTGCGCCCATAATTTTGATCTGCACGGTATCACTGGTGAGGTGCTGCCAGCGGATTGCGGCGGCGGAATTGAAAGCCGTTTCGATCTGGTGCTGTGCAATCCCCCCTTTCACAAGGGCTTTGATGTGCACGGTGATTTGACCCGGGCGTTTCTGGAAAGTGCGGCGAAACGCCTGAAGCCCGGTGGTCTGGCGCTCTTTGTCGTCAATCAGTTTATTGCGCTGGAGCAGCGTGCCGAAGGTTTGTTTGCGCGCTGTGAACGCGTGGCAGAAGGCGGCGGTTTTAAGGTGTTTTTGCTTGGTTGATGGTTTCGGGAGCTCTCATCCAAACAGAGCGACCCGGCTTTAATCCGAGTCGGTACCCCCTCCCTCAGGGAGAGGGACCCGTGCATCACAGCAATGACTGTATCTTTTCTTCAATTTTTTCCGGAGCGGTTGCCGGGGCAAAACGCTCGATTACCCGACCTTCACGATCAATCAGAAATTTGGTGAAGTTCCATTTGATCTTCTTTGTGCCGAGTACGCCGGGCGCTTCAGACTTCAAGTGATTGAACAGGGGGTGAGCGTTGTCGCCATTGACCTCAACCTTGGCATGCATGGGAAAGCTGACGCCGTAGTTCAGCTGACAGAACTCCTGAATTTCACCGTTGCTGCCGGGATCCTGCTTGCCAAACTGGTTGCAGGGAAAGCCCAGAATGGTCAGCCCCTTGTCTTTGTACTTCTTGTACAACGCTTCCAGCCCGTCGAGTTGAGGGGTGAAGCCGCACTTACTGGCAGTATTGACCACCAGCAATACCTGACCGCGATAATCGGCCAGCGATTTTTTTGCGCCGCCAATGGATTCAGTTTCGAACTCATAAACCGTGGTCATCTCAATCTCCTGAGGGGTTTCGCTTTTTAGTCTGTAAGGCTACCGCATTGTGCGCGATCCGGCCAAAAAAGCAATTGGCTATCAACTGTCCGGCTGCTGCGCGGGTTCGCCTTCCGTTTCGACAGCTTCTGTCACGGGTTCCGGTAAATCCAGCTCCAGTTTCTTGTTCGGGTCGCAGGCACTGCCCGAGTTGGCGGCGCGTTCGATCAGGTTTTGTGCGATCAGTGACGCGCCCCCTGTTGCCATGGCTGCGCTGGTTGACAGGGCCGAGGTCAGCAGCCCGCCTGCATCCACCCCGATGCGGGGTGATTGAATCGGGCCGTACAGTTTGACCAGTTTGACGACCTGGCTGAAATTAACCCCAAGACCCTTGCGGGCAATTGGTGTGAAGTTCATCGACAGGCGCTCTTTGCCCAGATTGACTTCGCCCTTACCGATGATTTTCATCTTGCTGGTTTCAACATGCAGGGTGCGATCGCCAATCATCAGGCCATTATCGACATCGAAGTAGAGAGCAACACACTCCAGTTGTGTGGTCGGGTCTGATTTGGCAAAGGGGTTCAGCTTGTCGAACAGTTCGCTGATGATATCCGAGCCAATCAGGTTGACCTTGTTGTTATTCATAATCATGTCTTGAACTTTGATATCGATGCTGCCGTTCAAGGCGCTGGCCAGTTCGTGTGGGCTGAGCCCTTCAGTACTCAGCTTTATGTCCACTTTACCGTGGCCATTGCGAATCTGGGCGGCCTGTTCCAGGCCGAGGCCTCCGATGTTCTTGCTGTCGAGCAGCAGCTCGGTTCGTAATTTGCTGCTCTGCTCGGTGAAACGACCATCCAGGCTGAAATCGAGGCTGCTGTCTGGCAGGGCCACGCGGCTGTTGCGTGTGGTCAGACGGCCGTCTTTCAGTTGGGCAATAATGGCGATCTCATCGATTTGGTTCACGCCGGTACGCAGTTTTTTGATATCGAGTGAGATATCCGCGTCCATGTTTTGAAGAAACGCGGTATCGATAGGGGCGCGGGAAAACAGCGGCGCATCCTTGTCGGCAGTTTTTTCCGTTTGTGGCGGTTTTTCCTCGGCGCTGTCCGCTTCCATAAACCGGGTGTCGAGATTGCGGCCATTGGCAATCAGGTTCAGACGGGGGCGCTTGCCGTCGGTATAGCTGGCCTCAATATCGATCTGTTGTTCACCCAGGGCAATCGCCAGATCGGGCGTGACGGTATTGCCATTGCTTTCAACGGTGCCTTTGACCGCCAGTGCCCCTGCTTCCCGGTAAGGCAGACCGGCGATTTTCCAGAGCTCGGCAGAGTTGGCGCTGTCGATGCTGAGCTGCAGCGCCTGCCCGCTCAGACCGTTCAGATTGGCCTTGCCCTTGGTGTTCAGCGAAATCGTGTTGTTGAGTTTTGCCGACAGGGTGATATCCGCATCGGCCCCCTGAGTTTGTAACCCCAGTGCGTGCACTTCGGCATTGACAGCGAGTGCGTCGAGTTGCCGTTGGTCATAGCGAAGAGGGCCGCTGCTCAGTGCCAGCGCGATCTTGGGTGTGTCACTGTCATTGCGCAGTACGATATGGCTTTCCAGCGTTTCAGCGTTCAGCCCCTGTGCCTTCAGAGAGGCGACCTTTAGTTCAATATCCAGCGCCAGTTCACTCAGTGCGCTCCAGTCGATAGCGGCTTCGCTGCCGCCGGTGGGCTCGGTTACCGCCTGTTCGACCTCGTCAGCGCCTTTTGACACAGCCTCGGAATCCACAAAAAGGGCCTGAATGGCATCGATATCCAGCGCCGGTGAATTCAGGCTGGCGCTCAGGTGTTTGTCGGCAGGGGAGTAGGTCGCTGCTCCGTTCAGGCGCTGTTCTCCCAGCTGCAGGGCAACCTTGTCGAGCTGGTAGTGTTCGCCAATGGCGAAATCAGCCTGCAGGGTGGTTTTGGGTAATTGCGGAATCTTTATGCCAAGCAGGGCTTCCAGAAAAGAAGTGTTTTCCAGGCTGAGCTTGAGTTTGCCGCGGCTGCCATCAAATGCGGGGCGGGTGCTAAGGGTTGCCTGCAACAGGGTTTCCAGCTGTGGGTGATTCAGGCCGAGATCGAAGGCGAGCTGGTGTTCAGACTCCAGTGCAAATTCGCCATTTACATTGAAGGTTTGTTGGTCGATGGTGGTTTGCAAG
>JBFHCW010000196.1:0-4545 GCA_041585035.1 Litorivivens sp. | reverse complement strand
TCACAACTCCATTGTCATCATGTCTGAAGCTCAGGCCGGTTTTATCAGCGAATGTATAAAGCGCATGCACGGCGCCGGCGCCTTGCTGGTTAAGCCAGAAGCTGAAGAGGCTTTTAACCGCGAATTGCAGAATCGCCTGAGTAAAATGGTCTGGAACTCACTGGATGCCAGCTGGTACAAGGATGGCGGCCGCGTTACCAATAACTGGGCGGGTACCACACTGGAATATATACGCCGCATGCGGCGCATCAAGTGGCAGGATTTCGAAGTACGATAAAAGCGCCGCCGCGTTTCAACCGTGCGCGCTGGCGCTTCGCCGGCTTGCTCAGTGCAGCATAGCTCGCGCTTCGTTAGGCATGCAGCTGATCACGTCGTGCTCCTGCAAGCCCATCAATTCAAGAAACGCGCCGTGCTGCAGGTGAATCAGGTGCTCGTGATCACCGCTTTCCAGATACACATCGGGCGCCGCGCTGAGCTCGTCGTCCCATACCACGGGCATGCCGTAAACCTGACCCAGCGCCGGCACTGCGCCGCGTTCGCAGTCGTCAAACAGGGCAGCGACTTCCTCTTCCGTCGCCAGACGGAAACGGCCGTGCATATGGTCGTTGAGCCAATCCAGTACCAGCCTCCGATCGGCGGGTAGCACACACATGCAATAGGTGTCGCCGTCGTGGGCGATGACGGCCTTGGCTACCTGATTGGGCGGCAGTCGTGCGGAGAGGGCAGACTGCATGCTGCTGCTACTGTGCGGGTGCTCGATAAGGTCGTAGTTGATACCCACTTTCTGTAAGTGAGCCTGTATACGGGGTGCGATAGCCATGGCTTGCCTCCTGGTCTTGTCTGGGAATCCTTACTTCAGGAAGGGTCTGTTTACTATAGGCAGGCCCTTGCCGGGGTGTCCAAGAAGGGATTAGCGTAAAACCGCTTTCTGATACTACCTGAGTGCATAACGCGGTTGATCTTTGCGAATGAACAGGGCAAGTTGCGTTCCATCTGTGACGGAGGAGAGTCTGGGGTGTTTGAGGATCAGGACAGCGAAGCCCTGCTGGCGGCAGTCAATCAGGTCATGCCCTTCGGCAAATACAAGGGGCGGCGCCTGCTGGAACTGCCCGAGCCCTACCTGGTCTGGTTCAAGCAGCAGGGCTTCCCGTCGGGGAAACTGGGTGATCAGCTGGCCCTGATGTACGAGGTCAAACTCAATGGCCTGGAGGGCATGCTCCGGCCTTTGCTGAGGCCGGAGCGATAAGCTTACCCGTCAGGGCAAAAGCTGGAACAGGGTACAGGCACTATCCAGTGGTGTGCCCGCGAAAGGACAAGTGGTGCTGCCGCCGCCGATATCAACAAGCGGGCCAAGTAATAGGTCAAGTGGTGTGCCGGTAGGGCTGGAACCGTCGCCGCCACTGAGCAGACCGTCGGTAACGGCTCCCAGCACCAGTGATATCGGATCGCTATCACCTTGTGCGTCACCCAGCCCTGAAAAGGCTGCCAGCAGAATCGCTGGTAAGACCGAATTTTCGATGGGGTCGAGCAGCGGCGCCAGATCGTTGTTCAGGGCATTGGCTACTTCCGGCAGGGCAACCGAAAGCAGGTTTTCACCGAGAGCGGACGTCAACTGGGTAACGCCTGCCGCAATTGGTCCGCTGATTACGCCCGGTTGTCCCGCCTGTTCTTCGACAAAGGCTAGCGGAACGATTTGCGTAAGGGTATTGATCAGCAGCCGGTTCAGAGTGCCTTCCAGTGCCGTGGCCGCAAACTCACCGTTATAGCGGCCAAACCACAGCATCGTAGTATTGATGTCGTTGAGCGCAGTGCTCAGAGTTGAGAGCGCGCCTCCGAGGATTGGAGCCGATCGAACCTCTGTAGGTAGCGACGCGATGCCACTTTGAAAGGCATTCGCTAGCTGACTGGTTAGCAGGGTCAGGGAGTTCAGGTCGGCGTCGCTACCGCTACTAGGAGAGCCGCCGTTAGGAAACTGTTGAAGCACTGGCGCGAGGGCCTCTCCAAGGGGCTCTAGGAGCGTGCCGGCGAGAGGGTTAGCGTTGGAATTGTCACTGCTGTTACAGTCGCTGCCGGTCAAAGCACCTAGGGCACCGGGTAAATCATTGGCGAGTTCGTTGAGGGAAAACTCGATATTGCTCGCCGCGGCTTCGAAAACGACGGGATCTTGAGAGCTGGAGGCTTCGGATAGCGCCAGCGCGATTGAGTCGAGGATATCAATGGTATCGATTACCACCGCCTGGCGAACGCAGTCCAGCGAGCCTTCGAGTGGCGTACCTTCGGCTCCTGCGATGATCTGACTGAATACGTCTTCGGACAAGGGGCGTTGCACTTCATCCAGAGGGCCATTCACACCGTCATCGACGGTTCTGTTGGTGGGGGGGGTAATCGGAGTTGAAACACCTGACGAGCTTGACCCTCCGCTG
The DNA here is from genome assembly GCA_041585035.1 of Litorivivens sp. GTDB lineage: Bacteria > Pseudomonadota > Gammaproteobacteria > Pseudomonadales > Spongiibacteraceae > Litorivivens. The sequence continues at coordinate 2,122 of JBFHCW010000196.1, read as the reverse complement.
CAAGCGGTGAGGAGGATTGAAAAAAAAGTGAGCATCAGGATTTTAAGAAAGGCGTTGGCTGTTACTACCATGTTGATCTCTCTGCGACAACAACGTTAAGAAGTTAAGTTTGGTAATATTTTTCAGACATTACTGGCGTGCCAGATATTTGGCTATAGATATAGCTGCCTATTTGTGAAGACTGGATCACAGCTTGTAAATGTTGCGGGTTTGTACGCTATCCGGTTCGCAGTAAAAGTGCAGACTGGCGCACATAAACCTATGCCGTGCGCGCAGATAGGCTATGTATTTTCTGAAAACCACTGCGCGGAGCGCTGAATGGACTTGTCGATAGCAATCCGGCTCGGCAGGCCACTGTGCTGTCGAATTTTGTCGGCACTGTGACCACAGGTTTTGCCGAACATGCAAACCAACAGCCTGTGAAGGGGTGGTTCGCACTTGCTTCTGCCTAGTTTGAAAACCCACTCAAGGCTTCGCGCTAGTAGCATGGCCGTAGAAAAAGGCAGGTCGCGGATCGGCTTGGATGTATTCAGGGCGCACTGCAGTTGGTCCAGGTAGTCGTGCCAATTCATCGCCGTGGCGTCTCGCGCGTTGTAAATTTCATTGAGCGCTGTATCGCTGTCTGCGGCCCACAGCATCAGGTCAACCAGATTGTCTACATCGATCAGGCCTGCGTGAGCACGCCCACGATCGATGGTTAGCATGGCGCCTTTTTTCAGTGCTGTACCCATTTCCTGAATGAACTGACTACCCGGGCCGATTATGTTGCCCGGCCGGATGATCGTGAAAGGCATGTTGTGGGCGCTTGCCATGCGCAAAACCCGCTGCTCCCCTTCGAGCTTACTGTCGCCATAACCAAAACCTGTTTTCCGAACCGGGCAGGACTCATCTGCTGGAGCATCCGGGTAACCGTAAACGTCCACCGTCGAAATATGCACGAAGCGTTTCAGCGTCGGGGTGTTGTGCGCGACCGCGTCGAGCAGATGCTGCACGCCCAGTACATTGGTGCGGTAGTAGTTGTCGATACCATCCCAGGTTTTTACATTGGCGGCGCAGTGAAATATCCAGTCGCAATCTCGCACGGCACGCGCCAGAGCATCCTGATCGGACAGGTCGCCATAGATAATGTGGCACCGGGATTTCAGCGTGGCATCGAGAAGGGCAGTGGGTCTGACCAGCAGGTTTATCTGGTAGCCCTGGTCCAGAAGCCGACGTGCGAGATGCCCTCCGAGAAATCCGCTGGCGCCGGTGACGAGCACTTTAGCGGTCATCGGTATGCTATGATTTTGCGCCACATTTGGCGGCAAATTGCATTCATGTCACTTCCCATTTATCAGGTTTTGCCCGACATTCAGCGCGCTTTGCAAACGCAGGCTGATGCCATTGTGGTGGCTGAACCCGGCGCAGGCAAGACCACCGGCATACCGCTTGCCTTACTGTCCTGCGAGTGGCTGGGGAACCAGCGAATTCTGATGCTGGAACCGCGACGTATTGCCGCAAAGCTTGCGGCCCAGCGTATGGCCAGCGTGCTGGGTGAAGAACCGGGCGAAACTGTCGGTTACCGCATGCGTCTTGAAAGTCGGCTTTCACGGCGTACACGGATTGAAGTGGTGACCGAGGGCGTGCTGCTTCGCCTTTTGCAAAACGACCCCAGCCTTGAAGGCTACGGCCTGGTTATTTTTGATGAATTTCACGAGCGCTCGGTCGATGCAGACCTGGGGCTGGCGTTGTGTCGCTATGCCCGAAACCTGTTTCGTGAAGACGCGCCTCTGAAGATTCTGGTGATGTCGGCGACACTGGATAGCGACCGCGTGTCGGAGTATCTGGGAGCGGCCCCGGTTATTCGCAGTCAGGGGCGCAGTTTTCCCGTAGAGGTGCACTACGGTGAGCGTCTGGAAAGGCGTGATCTCATAGCGGGTCTGCATCGGCAGATCCTGCACTGTCTGGCGCAAAGCGATGGCAGCATATTGGTCTTTTTGCCGGGGCAGGGCGAAATTCTTAACCTGGAGAGAGCCTTGCGTGAGGCGGGAATTGACGGCGATGTTTTGATTGCGCCGCTCTACGGTGCCCTGTCTCTGGAGCAGCAACAGCAGGCGATACGCCCCCCCGCTGAGGGTAAACG
>JBFHCW010000195.1:0-4587 GCA_041585035.1 Litorivivens sp. | reverse complement strand
TGATCCTTGAGCGACAGAAATACTTCGTAGTAGTGGCGATCTTCGTCCGCCAGACTGACGACGGGCTGGTAAAGCAACTGCAGCCGGTTGTCGGCCTTGGCGTCCTCAAACAGGGTGAGCGGGTCGCTCTTCTGGTCGAGCTGGTGTTTGGCGCGGACAAACAGTGCCGCGCCGTTGCCCATGCCGTTGTCCCCGGTTTCCACTCGGATTTGATCGCAGACGCCTATCAGGTTGTTGAGCAGTTCGAGAGCGCCCGGCATCCGGGTTTTGGTGATCGGCAGGACACCGATGCTCAGGGTGTAGCTGATGCTGAGGTTGTCCACGGTCACTACGCGGTCGTTCGCGCGCGAGCAGACTTTTTCCGCCTGCTTGAGCGCGTCATCGGCGCTGATATTGCTGAGAATGATGGCAATCAGATCGCCATCCACGCGCCCGTAACTGGCTTTGGGGAAGTGGGAAAGCAACAGATCAGCGATATCACCCGTGAGTGTGGCGCAGCCGCCAATGCCAATCTCGGTGCGCAGTTGCAGGTAGCGATCAATGCCGACCAGCAGCAGCGCACCGTCGTTGCCGCCGCCCAGGCCGTGCGCCGCCACATCGTCCAGCTGCTGCACAAAACGCATGGCGGAGGCGAAGCCGGTCGAGTGATCAATGGCGCCCGCGTTACTGGTTGTGCTCTCGCCGACCTCGTCGCGCAGGGTGATTTGAATGCATTCTTCGCCGTCAAATGTCGAGGGCGAGAGCTTCATGCCGGTTTCCGCTTCTTCACCGTTCTGCCGGTGCACGGTAACGCTGACTCGGGCGCCCTCTTTCTCGGTGGTATTGCGCAGTGCGGATTTAAGTCGCTCCTGGTCCTGCTCGGCAATCAGGTCGACAACGGGCTGGAAATCCAGCTCGTCGGGATCGTCGAAGCCAAAGAATTTTGCAAACAGGCGGTTGCTGCTGATCACCATGCCATCGGCAACATAGGCGATGGCCTCGTCCGATTGAGACAGGATCTGTTCGCTGCGGGTTTCAGCGGCTTTGAGTTCTTCTTCGGTGGACTTCAGGTTGCGGCGGGTATACAGGGCCCAGAATTCGCGGAGGCAGCTGCGGGTAATGCGGTCAATTTTGTCAGGTGCCAGCACATCCGCAATCTGATGGTCGGGCATCAGGGTTTCATTGTTGCTGAGCACGATCACCGGCAGATCGAGTTGCTGGCTGGCGATTGCCTCGAGGCAGTGGTTGAGCTCAATCGCTGATTCAGCCTCGTCGAACAGGACGAGATCGGGTTTGTCGTCTCGAATCGCACTGCCCATGCGTCCCATCTCGTCGACGGCGGTGTGGCGGCAGATATAACCCAGCCGGTGGAAGGCAGAGGTCAGCGCGGCAGCGCGGTTGGCATCGATACCGAAGTGGAGTGTTGTGAGCGTATTACTGTTCATTACTGCTGATTGCTACTCCATACATCCGGCCGCGGATTCGTGCTCTTTGGCGCACCGTGCGCCCACCCGCTGCCGAGGAACAGGTCCTATAGACTAGCACCTTCCTAGCGCCTTTATACGGAACTCCGTCAAAATGAGGTTGGCTTGACTACAAATCTGTCCAGAGGTTGTCGAACTCTGGTTTGTTTTTATTCTGCCTGCGGCGCACCACCGAAGTGTCTTTGTCGCCCCCGGAACCCGGCGGGTCAGCATCGCTGGTGTCAGTTTTGGCCATGGTTGAGAAAAGGTAAGTTCTCAGCCCCAGGGTTTGCACAACGCAGGCTTGCAGTTTGATCCGGTAGGTCTGCCCCGGCCGTTTCAGCTCGAGAGCGTCTCCTTCCCGGAAGGCGGACTTTTGTACCAGAATTCGCTCGCGTAAGCCAGCATCGCGATCCGGTGGCAGCATCAGCGCGCGCTGGTATTCCCCCACGGGCAGGCCAGTGCGCACAAGCCGCGCGCTGTAGGGATCGGCGACCCGGGCCAGGACTTCGATACCGAGCTGACTTTCGGCATGGGTAAGCTGTTTGACCCAGCGAATTACCCCAACGCCCCAGTTTCGGTCGCTGCGTTCGCGAACCCCGACCACATCGCCCGCGTGTACTTTGGCCGCTTCATCGGCCGGCCAGTTAATGCAGTAACCGCGCTCGCTGGCGTTGACCATCCGGGTTTTATAAAAACGGTAGTTGCGGGTGCTGGGCGCTATTCCCTGCTTGGCGCCGGCGGGTTCGAAATCGATACCGCGGGCCAGCAGGGAAGGCGGTATGTAGCCGCGCTGATCCTTGTCGACGACATCGTGCTGATCGGCGCTGGCCCAGGCATCCCGGCCCGCGTCAACGCGTTTACGCAGGCTGAAATCACGTTCCTGCATAAAGACTTCGTCGGCAAAGGCCTTTTCGGGTGCCTGCGGCGGAGCCTCGTCCTTCATGAATTCACTGAAGGGCTCTTCGCCTGCGACGTAGAAGTGGGTGGAGAACAGGCCCAGCGATACCAGCAGATCGTCGTGGCGCTCTACCCGCACCGACTTGCGCTGCTGCATCAGGCTCCAGGCCGAATGCAGGTGCTGCAGCAGGGTTGGGCTGAGTGTGTCGGCCGCCTTTTGCGCTCTCAGATCCTTTTGTTCCTGGCCGCGTTTCTCTGTGAAACCTTCTTGCTCCAGCGCCAGTTTTTTGCACAGCGCCTGAGTGTCAATACCCAGCCAGCCACGGGTGTCTTCGCAGAGTTCGCGATAGACCGGGGGAGCGTCGCGGGTGGGCTTGAACAGAAAGACGCATTGGTCAAAATGCTCGCCGCTTACCTTGGCATCGCGGCTCCAGCGGCTAAGGTGCGCAAATACCTGAGCCTGACTGGCCTGGCGCAGCTGATGAGGTCTGGCGGTAAACAGCAGCATGGGCCGCAGGTAGCACTGTTCCAGCGTGCTGTCGCCCCACTGTTCGTCATTGACGGACTCGCGCGTCATCTTGTGCTTTAAGGCCTGATAAAACAGCTCGTGGATGGTTTTCCAGAAGCCCGGTTCTTCGTTCCGATACAGCTGAAAGTTGCGCAGCAAAACCAGGCTGTGCTCAGTAATGGCGCGGTGAAAGGCCAGGCTCAGCAGGCCTTTTGGCCGGCGCAGACGGTGCATCGACAGGAACTGATTGGCGCACAGGCTGTAGCCGATCGCCATCTGCTTGTTCAGGGTGTCGGCGAGTTGCGCCACTTTGCGGGCCCGCTTTGGCAGCACCACCGGTTGGTTGAGGAAGTGCTTTTCGAGACCGCGATTGGCTACGTGGGTGGAATGGCGCAGTTGCTCAAGAATCTGCAGGCGATCTTTGGGGCTGCAATCAACCCGGTTCAGCTCAACCAGTGCAAGGTAAAGCTGGCGCGTGGTTTCACCCAGGTTAGTGGAGGGTAAGGTGCGCAGCCAGTCGGCGACGGCGTTCGTGCTGAGCTCGAACAGGCTGTGGTGTTCCAGATTCTGCTCCGGCAGGGGAACGTGTATCTCGCTGTAATTTGCTGCGCTCATGGCATAGCCCTGCCCGAGTGCTGCCTCGGGTCTTGTTAGTTGTTGTCCCTAACCGGGCCGTGGTGACAGGCTCAGGTGAGGGGTGCTTTGTATACGATGCCAGGATCTTCGCGTACCAATCGTGGTACCAGATAGCCCGGTAATGTTTCCAGCAGGGTCCGATGAAGGTATCGCGCCATATCGTCGTCCAATTCAAAATGGGCGGCGCCTTCTACCCGGTCAAGCTGGTGTAAGTAGTAGGGTAACACGCCGGCGTCAAAAAGCCTCCTGCTGAGAGAGGCCAGGGTTTGCGCATCGTCATTCACGCCCTTGAGCAGCACAGTTTGATTCAGCAGCGTGACACCGGCAGAGCGCAGGTGACTCAATGCCTCCTTCAATTCACTGCCGAGCTCGGCGGGGTGGTTGCTATGAATAACAAACACCAGCTTTTTATCGATGGCTTGAAGCGTGTTTATGAAATTCGGACTGAGGCGAGCCGGCAGCACCACCGGCAATCGGCTGTGAAAGCGCAGGGTGGTCACGTGATCGATTGAGGCAATGTCTCGCACCAGGCTGTCCAGTCGCCGGTCATTGAGCGCCAGAGGGTCGCCTCCGCTGAGGATGACTTCCTGGATGTCGGAGCGTTGCCGTATGTAGTCCAGTGCCTGATTCCAGTCAGCCTGGGACGGGCTGTTTTCGTCATAGGGGAAATGGCGCCGGAAACAATAGCGGCAGTGGACTGCGCAGGCCGGGCTGGCAATCAGCAGCACCCTGCCGTGGTACTTGTGGATCAGGCCGGGCACCGGGTTGGTGTCGCGTTCGCGCAGCGGGTCTTCGCTGTAGCCGGGCGCCTTGTCGCTCTCACGCGCCAGCGGCAGCACCTGCAGCAGCAGCGGGTCGAACCAGTTGCCGGGCTGCATCAGGCTGACAAAGGCCCGGGGCACCCGCAGCGGAAAAGGTGACTGGGGCTCCAGCAGGTAGGGCGCCTGCGCCGGGTCGAGTTTGAGAGCGGCGAGCAGGGCGGGCACATCGCGAAACGCGCCGGCAAGCTGTTCCTGCCAGGTTTCGGTCTGCCCCTTTTCTGACTGACATTGTGGCTGGCTAAGCGGTATCATTGGCGCCTTTCGAAAATATCGTGTTTTG
>JBFHCW010000194.1:0-4590 GCA_041585035.1 Litorivivens sp. | reverse complement strand
GGCAGAGGCGGCAGCGAAAGCCGAACAGGAAAAGGCGGAGGCTGAAAAGCGGGCTGCTGAAGAAGCTGAGCGTGCCGCTGCTGAACAAGCCGCGGCGGAAGAGGCTGCACAGGCATCTGAGTCTGAGGATGCAGCAGCACAAGCCAGTGATGAGCCTGAGGAAGCCGAGCCAGAGCCTAAAGCGGCCCCGGCAAAAGCGACACCCAAGCCCAAAGAAAAGGTCGAGATTGACCCCGAAATCCTGCGCCAGCGCGCTGCGCACCGTCGCATGGATGAAGAGGCCAAGGAAAAAGAGCGTCGCGAGGCGGCATTGAAGGCCAAGCGCGAAGAAGAAGAGCGCGCGGCGATTGCCGCTCAGCAGGCCGTGGAGGCGAAGAAAGAGTCCGCCCAGCCGCACAAAGACAAAGAAGCCGACAACAAAATCAAAGCCAAGAAGGCGCTGCGCACCTCCACGCGCGAGAAAGATGACGACAAACCACGCGGCAAGCGTGTCAAGGCGGCCACGAAAGGTCGCGGTCGCGTCGCGGTAACAGCTGACTTCGAAGAAGATGATGGCAGCTACCGTCGCGGCAAGAAGAAAACCCTGAAATTGCCCGACGATCACAAGCGCCATGCGTTCCAGGCGCCTACGGAGAAAGCTATCAAAGAAGTTGCAATTCCCGAAACCATTACGGTCGGGGAGCTGGCTCAGCGAATGAGCATCAAGGCCGGTGAAGTTATCAAAGAGCTGATGAAGCTCGGCATGATGGCCACCATCAATCAGGCTATCGATCAGGAAACCGCTCAGCTGGTGGTCGAAGAAATGGGGCACACCGCCAAGCTGGTATCTGACGACGCATTGGAAGAAGCGTTGGAAGAAACCCTGCTGTCACACGGTGAGGGCACACTCGAGTCGCGTGCGCCGGTTGTTACCGTGATGGGCCACGTTGACCACGGTAAGACCTCGCTGCTGGATTACATCCGTAAAGCCAAGGTGGCCAGCGGAGAGGCAGGCGGCATTACCCAGCATATCGGTGCCTACCACGTTGAAACCGGGCACGGCATGATTACTTTCCTGGATACACCCGGACACGCGGCCTTTACTGCCATGCGCGCCCGCGGTGCCAAAAGTACCGACATCGTCATTCTGGTGGTTGCCGCCGATGACGGCGTGATGCCACAGACCGAAGAGGCTGTGCTGCACGCCCGCGCTGCCGGTGTTCCGCTGGTGGTTGCGGTCAACAAGATGGACAAAGAAGGCGCTGATCCCGATCGCGTCAAGAACGAACTGTCGGCCAAGGATGTTATCCCGGAAGATTGGGGCGGCGACACCCAGTTCGTGCCCGTATCGGCACATACCGGTGACGGTATCGATGCGCTGCTCGACGCGGTGCTGCTGCAGGCTGAATTGCTGGAGCTGAAAGCCCCGACCGATATTCCCGGTCAAGGTCTGGTTATCGAATCGCGTCTGGATAAAGGTCGCGGCACGGTTGCCTCGGTTCTGGTACAGAGCGGCACCCTGCGCAAAGGCGATATCGTGCTTGCCGGCCAGTTCTACGGCCGTGTGCGCGCCATGATCGATGAGACCGGTCAGCAGATTGATTCCGCAGGCCCCTCGATTCCGGTTGAGATTCTCGGTCTCGACGGCACGCCCGACGCCGGCGACAGTTTTGTGGTGGTGGAGAGCGAGAAACGCGCCCGCGAAGTGGCTGACTATCGCGCCCACAAAGATCGCGATCAGAAACTCAAGCGCCAGCAGGCGGCGAAACTGGATTCCATGTTCGACCGTATGGGCGAAGGCGCGGATCGCCAGTCGCTCAATATCGTACTGAAGGCTGACGTGCGCGGTTCGCTGGAAGCGCTGCAGGCCTCGCTGCTGGATCTGGGCAACGACGAAGTGGAAGTGAATGTTGTCTCCGGTGGCGTGGGTGGTATTACCGAATCCGACGTCAACCTGGCGATTACCTCTGGTGCCGTCATGTTCGGTTTCAACGTCCGGGCGGATGTCTCGGCGCGCAAGCTGGCTGAAAACGAGGGCGTGGATCTGCGTTACTACAGCGTTATCTACGACCTGATCGACGACGTTAAACAGGCGCTGTCCGGCCTGCTGTCGCCCGAAATGCGTGAAGAAATTGTCGGTGTTGCCGAAGTGCGCGATGTGTTCCGCTCGCCGAAGCTTGGCGCCATCGCCGGCTGTATGGTTCGCGAAGGTACTATCTACCGCAACAACCCGATCCGGGTGCTGCGCGACAACGTGGTTATCTATGAGGGCGAGCTGGAATCTCTGCGCCGCTTCAAGGACGACGTTGCCGAGGTTCGTCAGGGCTTCGAGTGTGGTATCGGTGTGAAAAACTACAATGACGTCAAGGTGGGTGACCAGATTGAGGTCTATCAGGTGACGGAATTTGCCCGGTCACTGTAAGAGGTTGAACGCGTGAGTGATTTCAGCCGCACCCAGCGGGTTGCCGACTTCCTGAAAAAGGAGCTTGGCAGCCTGATTCAATTCCAGATCCGCGATCCGCGCGTGGGCATGGTGTCGATTACTGACGTTGAAGTCAGTCGCGACCTGTCTCACGCCAAGGTGTTTGTGACCGTGATGGGAACCGACACCGAGGAAGAGGCCAAAGAGTCGCTCAAGGTGCTTAACCGGGCTGCCGGATTCCTGCGCAGCAAAGTCGCCAAGAGTCACAATGCCCGCACCACGCCGGCGCTCAAGTTTGTCTATGACAGCAGCGTGCGCCGGGGCGAGTACATGTCCCGTCTGATCGATACGGCCGTCGCCAAAGACCGCCAGCGCAGCAACGACGACCCGGAGCAGTAAGTTGGGGCGCAGACGTCGAGGCCGTCCTGTGGACGGCATTCTGATTTTGGATAAACCGGCGGGTCGCAGTTCCAACGGGGCGCTTCAGGTGGCCCGTGCCATCTTTAATGCTGCCAAGGCTGGCCATACGGGGAGTCTTGACCCTCTGGCGACCGGTGTTCTGCCGGTCTGCTTTGGTGAGGCCACCAAATTTTCCCAATACCTGCTCGATGCGGATAAAGCCTACGACGCTACGGTTGTGCTGGGCGTTGCCACTGAAACCGGCGATGCCGAAGGGGAAATTACCGCCGAGACCAGTGCTTCGGCGCTGACGGAACAGCAGGTAAAGCAGGCGGCCCAGGCCTTTGTCGGTGAGATAGATCAGATCCCCTCCATGTATTCCGCCCTGAAAAAGGACGGCAAGCCCCTCTACGAGCTGGCCCGCAAGGGCATTGAAATCGAGCGCGAAGCCCGACGGATCACCATCTATTCGCTTGAAATTACAGCCTTTCGCCCGGGTGAGCGCGCTGAAGTGGATGTCAGTGTGCGCTGTAGCAAGGGCACCTATATTCGCTCGCTCGCCGAAGACCTTGGGCAGGCACTGGGTGTGGGTGGGCATGTCGCCATGCTGCGGCGAACGGCCGCTGGCCCCTTCAACCTTGATCAGTCGGTAACGCTGGATGCCCTGCAGGTGCTGCGCGATGCGGACGATTTTCCGGGGCTGGACGCCTTGCTGGAGCCCATCGATCTGGCGCTGCCCCAGTTGCCGATGATCGAGCTGGGCGATACCACGGGCTACTACCTGCTCCAGGGGCAACCGGTGCAGGTGCCGAATGCGCCCACGGAGGGGCTGGTAGGGCTGAAACTGAAAACAGGCCAGTTTGTTGGCGTCGGCGAGATCCTCAGCGACGGGCGCATTGCCCCTCGCCGTTTGATTTCGAATGTGCGACAATAGGCGGCTAGTCTGAGGCCCCGTGTATGCGCGGGGCTAGGCTTACGAACCTGTCTGTAAATATGCACGGGCAGGCTCGACACGAGGGCGGCCTGTTTGTCGGTGTCGCTCAAGCATATTCATAGTGAATGAGGAAAGTGAAATGGCATTGTCTGCCCAAGAGAAAGCACAAGTCGTAAAAGAGTACCAACAGTCTGAGACTGACACCGGCTCCCCCGAAGTACAGGTTGCCCTGCTGACAGTCAACATCAACAAACTCCAGAGCCACTTCGAAGCCAACGGCAAAGATCACCACTCTCGCCGTGGCCTTATTCGTATGGTCAACCAGCGTCGTAAATTGCTGGACTACCTGAAGAAGAAAGATGCAGGGCGCTATACCACCCTGATCGGACGTCTCGGCTTGCGTCGTTAATACAAAGCATATGTGATTGGGGCCGGTTTCGGCCCCAATACATTTATAAGACCTCAATGGAGGAGAACTGAGTGATAAATCCCGTTCGCAAAACATTCCAGTGGGGTGGCCATCAGGTCACTCTTGAAACAGGCCGTATCGCCCGACAGGCGACTGGCGCTGTACTGGTGTCGATGGACGATGTATCGGTTTTGTGTACCGTAGTCGGTGCCAAAACAGCCAAAGAAGGACAGGACTTTTTCCCGCTGTCCGTACACTATCAGGAACGCACCTATTCAGCCGGTAAGATCCCCGGTGGTTTCTTCAAGCGCGAAGGTCGTCCTTCCGAAAAAGAAACCCTGACGTCGCGTCTGATCGACCGCCCGATCCGCCCGCTGTTCCCCAATGGTTTCAAAAATGAAGTGCAGGTTGTCTGTACTGTCATGTCGTCTGAAAAAGACGTTGATC
>JBFHCW010000193.1:0-4593 GCA_041585035.1 Litorivivens sp. | reverse complement strand
CAATACGGCACTCACTACCGCGTGTTTATCCGCAATCGCCTTGTCGATGGCTTCAGGCAGTGGCCCCGAGTTGCCAATACAGGTGGTACAACCGTAACCCACCAGATTAAATCCAAGCGCGTCGAGATCTTCCTGCAGGCCGCTTTGGGCAAAGTAGTCGCTCACCACCTTGGAGCCCGGCGCCAGTGAGGTTTTTACCCAGGGTTTTACTTTCAAGCCCCGTTTGTGGGCTGCTTTGGCCATCAAGCCTGCCGCCAGCATCACGTCAGGATTAGATGTGTTGGTGCAGGAGGTAATCGCAGCGATCACCACCGCCCCTTCGGGCATATTGAAGCCCATTTCCGGCACCGGGATTTCATCGTCTTCCTTGCGGTCAAATTCATGTATGCATTCGGTAATGGCAGTTTTCAATCCGCTGAGCGATACCCTGTCCTGCGGGCGTTTAGGACCGGCAAGGCTGGGCTCCACCGTGGAGAGATCCAGCGTGAGTTCGGCGCTGAAGACCAAATCAGCCTCATCGTCGCGCCACAGGCCCTGAGTCTTGCTGTAATCTTCCACCAGTTGCAGGGTTTCGTCGTCGCGGCCGGTAAGACGCAGGTATTCAATCACCTTTTCATCCACCGGGAAGAAACCACAGGTGGCGCCAAACTCCGGCGTCATATTGGCGATGGTCGCGCGATCCGTAACCGCCAGATCAGCCAGTCCCGGGCCGTGAAATTCAACGAATTTGCCCACCACACCGTGCTTGCGCAGCATTTCAACCACGGTCAGCACCAGATCCGTTGCCGTAACCCCTGGTTTCAGCCGGCCTGACAGGGATACCCCCACCACCTCCGGCAGCAACATGGAAACCGGCTGACCCAATAGCGCGGCCTCGGCTTCAATACCGCCTACCCCCCAACCCAGCACACCCAAACCGTTGATCATCGGGGTATGGCTGTCAGTGCCGACCAGTGTATCGGGGTAGGCCTCACGCACGCCGTCAACGTCGCGCTGCCACACGACCTTCCCAAGGTATTCCAGATTCACCTGGTGGCAAATGCCTGTGCCGGGCGGCACCACCTGAAAATTCTTGAAGGCCTGCTGACCCCACTTGAGAAAACGATAGCGCTCGCCATTGCGCTCCATTTCCAGTTTGACGTTATCGCCAAAGGCACGCGATGAAGCAAAATGATCCACACTGACCGAGTGGTCGATCACCAGATCCACCGGCACCTGTGGGCTGATCACCGACACATCGCCACCGCGCTTGGCCACCGCCTCCCGCATGGCGGCCAGATCAACAATGGCGGGCACACCGGTAAAGTCTTGCATCAATACCCGCGCCGGCGAAAAATTGATGTCGGTGCCTTGATGGGGCTCGTCCACCCATTTAAGAAAGGCATCGATATCGCTCTGGTCGGCTGATTTATTGAAAAAGCGCAGCTGGTTTTCCAGCAGCACTTTCAGGGAGTTTGGCAAACGCTTGTAGCGGTCGTCGCCGAGCTTGTCAAAAGCGTAGTAACGATAGGTTTCACCGTGGGACTGCAGACTGGCACTGAAAGGGTTGTTACTCATGCGTAAACTCCCGCTCACATTGGCGATTGAATTATTTGGCAGTAGAAATCCGTTAGTTCAATATAGGCTACAGCACCCGCTTCGTATTGCAAAACCCCAACAATTTCCGAAAGTTATTCGCCCTACCGGGTCTCGGGAGCGGCTGCTAGAATGCGCTTTTATTCTGATGACAGGCGCATGACCGACTTCCGGCAACAGTTTCTGGCGCTTGATGAACTGCTCTGCAAGCACCAGCCTTACTGGCACAGTCAGCCCTTTGTCCGCACGCCAGCGTGGGCGGAAGAGGTCGACTTTCTGAGCAAGATTGACGACGACCGGGTTTACCGCGCCCAGGGCAGCGACAGCGCCCTGCTGCAGCTGTTTCAAGAGCAATTTCCCGAGCTCTGCGAGCACATAGCCGAGCTCAGTACGCTTCCTGTCCGCCACACCGAAATCGCCAGCCACGCGCCGCCCTTTGTGCCCGGCCGAAAATGGCAGCAGATTGAAAGCTTTGCGAACTGTATAAGCCCCCTGTCACACCCCACACTGGAATGGTGCTGTGGCAAGGCACACCTGAGCCAGCACCTCAGCCAGCTCAGCGACTGTGAAGCCCACGGTCTGGAAATTGATAGCGCATTGGTGAAAGCCGGCAATGCCCTTGCCCAAAAGGCGCACCGGCCCGTACACGTGATTCAAATGGACGTTCTGGCTACCGCGGCAGCTCGCCATATTTCAACCGAGAGTCACGTGGTTGGCTTACACGCCTGCGGTGGGCTGCACCGTAAATTGCTCACCGATGCCACCGCTCAGCAGGCGGCACGCGTGAGCTATTCGCCGTGCTGTTATCACAAGTTTCAGGAACACGCGTTTCAAGCGCTGTCGCCCGAAGGGCAAAGCAGCCAACTGCGCCTGACACTCGCCGACTTGCGCACAGCCGTGCGTCAGAACAGCACCGCTGGTAACGCAGAACGGCAACGTCATCATCAGCATCAGCGCTGGCGTTTGGGCTTTGATGAACTGCAGCGCGAACTGCGTCAGGTGGATCAGTATTTACCCACCCCGACCCTGCCAGCCAGTGCTCTGCAGCAGGGTTTCGAGCACTACTGCCGTCTGTTGGCCGAGCAAAGAAACCTGCACTTACCCGCCGGCGTGAACTTTTCGGCCTATGAACAGCGCGGCAAAGAGCGCTACCACACCGTGATGCGCCAGGAGCTGTTGCGGGCCCTCTTCCGTCGCCCGCTGGAGCTGTGGCTGGTGCTGGATCAGATCCTGTTTTTACAGGCCGCCGGTTATAACTGCACGCTTACAAGCTTCTGCGCGCAATCCGTAACACCCCGCAATTTATTGATTGACGCCTGTCGCCAACACTGACGCGTGTCTCAGCCAGCGTCCGCTTGCAGCAGGGGTTTAATCACGCCACAGGCAACTCGCTTGCCGGCACCACCGGCAGGTTGCGACGCAAAGTCGTCAGGCTGGGCATGCACGATCAGGGCCTTTCCGAGAATGGAGGTTTCACCGTTAAAGGTGATGGCGTCTGATTGAAGTTCGGCTATCACCCTGCCATCAGAGCTTGCCTCCACATTTCCCAAATCACCGACATGATGGCTGCTATGGGTTGGTGCGCCGTGTCGGCGGTTGGTGGGATTGAAGTGACCACCGGCAGATTTGGCATCCTCAGCCGAGCAGTCACCGCGCTCGTGAATATGGATCCCATGCTTACCAGGCTTTAAGCCCGCCACTTCGACCTTTACCCGCAGCCCGTCGTACTCCGGGTTGTGTCGAAACGTCACTACTCCCGAGGCGCGAGTGCCTGACCTGGACTCAAGCCGGGCATTGGCCGAGGTAACTTCTTTACCTTTTTCAGTCGCCTCCGGCGGATCGGACTTCGAGGCATTGATTGCAAGAGCCGGCATGGTTGCAAACGAAAAAGCCGCGACAAATAGCGTCTTTCGCAAAACGAGTCCCGTCACTGTTTCCTCCTGTTCTCTCTAAAAAAACACATCAGACATAACGGAGCCTACTGCACGACATTGGCGGAATCCTTGTTAAAAGTTGCGTAATGCCGAGTAAAAATTCACATCAGCTTCAACCGAAATTCCCCGAGTGGTAGCGTGCGATTTCTTGCCGAAACAGCATCGCGACCAGGCTCACGACAGGAGACGCTTTCATGAAAATTCAACGCATCGAAACGCCCGGAATTACTCATTTTGCTTACGTCATTGCCGACGGCACTGAAGCAGCAGTATTCGACCCGGGGCGCTTCCCGGAGCCCTATCTCGATGCTGCCTTCGCATTTGGCGCGCGTATTACCCATATTATCGAAACCCATCGCCAGGAAGATTTTATGATGGGCTCATCGTATCTGGCCCAACAAACCGGGGCCCACGTGGTTAACGGAGATTTCGAAACCTTTGGTCGCGGCGATGTGCGTCTGCAGGATGGCCAAACCTTTGATGTAGGCAATTTGCATTTCAAAGCACTGCATACGCCCGGGCACACCCCGGAAAGCATGTGCTATCTGCTATTTTTGGACCGTGAGCGCGAAAACCCCTGGGGAGTCTTTACCGGCGACAGCCTGTTTTATGGAACGACCGGCAGAACCGACTTACCCGATGCTGACCGAGCTGTGCAAAATGCTGAGCTGCTTTATGACTCGGTACACACCAAGCTTGGAGACCTTTCGGATACGACACTGGTGTTTCCGGCTCACGGCCCGGGCTCGGTCTGCGGCAGCGGCATGGCCGAAAAACCGTACTCCACCCTGGGCGATGAAAAGTGTTACAACGAGGTCTTTACGCTCAATCGCGATGATTTCGCCCGAAAAAAAGGTGGCGAGCGAAATCCGCGCCCTCCCTATTTCAGCTTGATGGAAAAACTCAACCTGGACGGAGGAATACCGCCTCAAAAAAGTGCGAAAGCTGTACCGCTACTTGCCCCTGAAGAGTTCAACGAAAGCTGTTCGGGCAAGGTGATTATCGACACGCGTGAGCCAGAAAGTTTTAGCGCTGGGCACGCTCCCGGCAGCCACAGCGTCTGGCTTGGCGGAACACCCGTTTT
>JBFHCW010000192.1:0-4598 GCA_041585035.1 Litorivivens sp. | reverse complement strand
TTTATCGAGTTTGAAGGCCACGCGGATGATTCGGTGGTCAGCACCATTCTGAAAGAGATTGAAGAGCATTCCATTCTATTGAAAGTGCTGGGTTCCTACCCACGCGCGGCACTCTGATCGGTACTGATTATGTCCTGTGACTTTATCGCCCTGGCCAACGCCGGAGTTCAAGCGTTGCAGCCCTACCAGCCGGGCAAGCCCATTGAAGAGCTGGAACGCGAGCTGGGCCTGAAAGATGTGGTTAAACTGGCCAGCAATGAAAACCCGCTTGGCGCCAGTGAAATGGCTGTTGAAGCCTGTCGCAAGGCGGCAGAGGGTATGTATCTCTACCCGGACAGCAGTGGCTTTGAGCTGAAAAACAAGCTGTCTGAGCGTCTCAAGGTTTCGTCAAAACAGATCACGTTGGGTAATGGCTCTAACGATATTCTCGATTTAATTGCTCGGGTTTTTCTTGAGCCGGGCAAAAGTGCCGTTTTTTCCCAGCACGCTTTTGTGGTCTACCCGATTGCGGTGCAGGCCTGTGGTGCGCGGGCAATCGTGACTCCCGCCAAAGACTGGGGCCACGATCTCGATCTGATGGCGGCGGCCATTGAAGATGACACTCGGGTCGTCTTTATCGCCAATCCCAATAATCCCACGGGAACCTGGCTCAAAAAAGCTGAGCTGGAAGCCTTTCTCGCCAAGGTGCCAGAAAGCGTCATCGTGGTATTGGACGAAGCCTACGTGGAATACGTGGATGAGCCGGACTACCCCAACGGCCTGGATTATCTGGCGGGTTACCCAAATGTTATTGTCACGCGCACGTTCTCCAAAGCCTATGGCTTGGCGGGGCTACGGGTTGGTTATGCGATTTCTTCCGCAGAAATTTGTGACCTGTTAAACCGGGTGCGCGCGCCTTTTAATGTCAGCACTCAGGCGCTGGCTGCGGCGGTCGCGGTGCTGGATGATGCCGCGTACCTTGAAAAAAGCCGGGTGGTGAACGCCGCCGGCTTGAAACAGCTTGGCGAAGGTTTTGACCGGCTGGGGCTTGAATGGATACCCTCGGTAGGCAACTTTATTGCCTTTCGCACCTCGAAAGCGGGCGCGCCGGTAGCGGCAGCTGAGGTCTATCAGGGGCTGCTGCACAAGGGCGTGATTGTTCGCCCGATCGGCGTTTATGCGATGCCTGACTTTCTGCGGGTATCGGTAGGGCTCGAATCTGAAAATGCACGCTTTCTCGACGTGTTGCCGCAAGTACTGGAAGCACTGTGATTGATCGTCTTGTCATTGTTGGTCTGGGTTTGATCGGTGGCTCGCTGGCGCGGGCGCTGAAAGAGCGTAATGCCGTCGGTGAAGTGATCGGTACCGGGCGGCGTGAAGCCTCGCTGATTCGCGGTCAGGAGCTCGGCGTTATCGATCGCTGGACGTTGGACCTGTGTGAGGCGGTGCAAGATGCGGATGTGGTGGTAATTGCCGCGCCGACGCTGGCAGCCGAGAAAGTGTTGGAATCTCTTAAGCCGCATATGCGTCCCGATTTGATCGTGACCGATGTGGCCAGCGTGAAAGGCTCGCTGGTAAGTGCTGCCGAGCGTATTTTTGGCGAGGTTCCCGCCCAGTTTGTGCCGGGGCACCCGATTGCCGGTTCCGAGCAGAGTGGGGTGGAGTCTTCAAAGGCAGATCTTTACGTGGACCACCGCGTGATTCTGACGCCGCTGCCCTCGACTCGGCCCGATGCCCTCGAAGTCATTCGCGCCATGTGGCAGGCCACGGGCGCGGAAGTGGTGGATATGGATGTTGCCGAGCACGATGTCGTGCTGGCGGCCACCAGCCATCTGCCGCACGTATTGGCCTATGGATTGGTGGACGCTTTGGCTCAGAGCGGTTCGGCGCAGGCTATTTTTCGCTTTGCGGCGGGCGGCTTTCGTGACTTTACGCGTATAGCCTCCAGCGACCCGGTGATGTGGCACGATATCGTGCGGGCCAATCGCGGGGCGGTGCTGGATTCCCTCGACACCTTTACCGAACATCTTGCCGAAATGCGCAAGGCTATTGAATCTGACGATAGTGAGGCTATTCTGGCCACCTTTGAGCGCGCCAAAAAGGCCCGCGATGAGCATTTTCTGTCTCAGTATCAGATCAAATCTGGAGATTAACCTTGGATTTTATTGCCGCGCCGGGCGGTGCTGTTAACGGCAGCATTCGCGTACCCGGTGACAAGTCGATTTCTCACCGCTCCATCATGCTGGGCGCCATTGCTGATGGCGATACCACGGTGGATGGTTTTCTCGAAGGTGAGGATGCGCTCGCGACCCTGAATGCCTTTAAGGCCATGGGGGTCAAAATTGAGGGCCCTGAAAACGGGCGGGTAACCGTACATGGCGTCGGTCGTGATGGTTTGAAGGCGCCTCAGGGCGAGCTTTACGTAGGTAATAGTGGTACCACCATTCGCCTGCTGTCAGGGCTGATGGCCGGACAGAAGTTTTCGGTCACCATGAGTGGTGACGTGTCACTGAACAAGCGCCCGATGGAGCGGGTCGCCAAACCTCTCAGGGAAATGGGGGTGACGGTAGAAACGGCTGAGGGCGGTAGGCCGCCCCTGACAATTACCGGCAGCTCGGCGCTCAAGGCGATTCACTATGATATGCCCATGGCCAGTGCTCAGGTGAAATCCTGCGTGCTACTGGCGGGCTTGTATTCAACCGGTGAAACTTCTGTGTCAGAACCTGCGCCCACCCGTGATCACACCGAGCGTATGTTGCGCGGTTTCGGTTATCCGGTGGTGCGTAAAGGCAATACCGCCAGTGTGATTGGCGGGCAGCGCCTGCAGGGGATGCATATAGATGTACCCGCCGATATTTCGTCCGCGGCATTTTTTATGGTGGCGGCGAGTATTGCGCCGGATTCCGAACTCCTATTGCAGCATGTGGGCATCAATCCGACCCGGATTGGGGTGGTCAATATCCTCAAGGCCATGGGCGGGGATATAACCCTGGAAAATCGTCGCGAAGTAGGCGGCGAGCCGGTGGCGGATATTCGCGTTCGCTCGGCCCAGCTCAAGGGGATCGATATCCCTGAAGATCAGGTGCCCTTGGCAATAGACGAATTTCCGGTGCTGTTTGTGGCCGCCGCCTGCGCCGAAGGCAAAACGGTTTTGCGGGGTGCAGAAGAGTTGCGGGTCAAAGAAAGCGATCGTATTCAGGTGATGGCCGATGGATTGAACGCTCTGGGTGTCGATGCCACGCCAACGGAAGATGGGATTGAAATTATCGGCGGCCCGATTGGTGGTGGCGAGATTGAATGTCATCACGATCACCGTATTGCCATGTCCTTCTCGGTAGCGGCATTGCGCGCATCAAAGCCGATCCAGATTCGTGGCGCCGATAACGTGGCTACCTCATTCCCCAATTTCCTCGAGCTCGCCGCACAGGTGGGCATGCGCGTAGAGGCAGGCCAATGAGCGCCGCCCCGGTCATAGCGGTCGACGGCCCCAGCGGTTCTGGCAAGGGAACACTGTGTCAGAAGCTGGCCCAGCATCTGGGTTGGTCTTTGCTGGATAGCGGTGCGCTCTACCGTCTGGTGGGGCTCGCGGGGGTCAAGCACGGTATTCCGCTGGATCAGGAGGCGCCCTTAACCGAGTTGGCCCGGGATCTGGATGTGCGCTTTGAGCCGGGCGCCGAAGGTGAGCCAACGGCAGTTATTCTGGAAGACGAGGATGTCAGTGATGTGGTGCGCAGTGAGTCTACCGGCGAACTGGCGTCTCAAGTGGCGGTGTTGCCCGGTGTTCGCCAGGCATTATTGGGTCGGCAGCGGGCCTTCGCCGGCGCGCCCGGTCTGGTTGCCGATGGCCGCGATATGGGCACCGTAGTGTTTACAGATGCCGACCTGAAAATCTTCCTGACGGCCAGTGCCGAGGAGCGGGCTGATCGGCGCTATAAACAGTTGATTAATAAGGGTGAAAGTGTTAGCCTTGCCGCCCTTTTGGAGGACATCCGCGCCCGGGACAAGAGAGATTCGGAGCGTGAAGTGGCTCCTCTGAAGCCTGCCGCAGACGCCGTCATTATTGACAGCAGCGGTTTGGGAGTAGAGCAAGTGTTTGACCGGGTTCTTGCCGTAGTGCGAGAGCGCGGGTTGATTTAGTTGTAAATCAACGCCTTAGTTGTACTCAAGTAATAGTGTTGAAGATTGTGTGACTCCAGCTGGCACCTTTCTTCGGCCGAACCCATTGACCCGCATAAGCTGGATGTGCGGCGAAAAAGTCGGCAGAAATTCTGCCCCATAGGTAACCAACACATGAGCGAAAGCTTTGCAGAACTTTTTGAAGAAAGTTTAAAAACCATCGACATGCAGCCCGGATCCATTGTGACCGGTGTTGTTATCGATATCGACAGTGACTGGGTCACTGTACACGCCGGTCTGAAGTCTGAAGGCGTTATCCCCCGTTCACAATTTCTGAGTGATGCTGGCGAGTTTTCGCTGGAAATCGGCGACGAAGTGCAGGTTGCTCTGGAAAGCGTAGAAGACGGTTTCGGCGAAACCCGTCTGTCACGCGAAAAAGCCAAGCGTGCTGAAGCCTGGAAAGATCTGGAATCTGCGTTTGCTCATGAAGAATCCGTTACCGG
>JBFHCW010000191.1:0-4617 GCA_041585035.1 Litorivivens sp. | reverse complement strand
CATGGCACTAACACTTTACAATACTCGCACCCGGCGCAAGGAAGCGTTTCAGCCGATCAACCCCCAACGGGTCACCATGTATGTGTGTGGGCCGACGGTCTACAACTTTATTCATATTGGTAATGCGCGCCCGGCGGTGGTGTTCGACACCTTCTACCGCCTGCTGAAAACGCAGTACCCGGAAGTGGTATACGCGCGGAATATTACTGACATCGACGACAAGATCATGAAAGCCGCGAAGGACAATGGGGAGTCTATTGCCGATGTCGCCGAACGCTTTACACAAGCCTATCTGGAAGACATGGTGTCGCTAAATACCCTTAAGCCGGACCTGACGCCCAAGGCGACCGACAACGTCGAAGCCATGCAGGCAATGATCGCCACGCTGATAGAGCGCGGTCATGCCTATGAAGCCGAAGGTCACGTGCTGTTTGCCGTCGAGTCGATGGAGGGTTACGGCAAACTGTCCAAGCGCTCGCTGGAAGACATGCTCGAAGGCGCGCGGGTAGAGGTTGCGCCCTACAAACGTTACGCCGGGGACTTTGTGCTGTGGAAGCCCTCCAGCGATGACGAGCCGGGTTGGGACAGCCCCTGGGGCTATGGTCGCCCGGGCTGGCACCTGGAGTGCTCCGCGATGATCAAGGCGCACCTGGGTGACCAGATCGATATTCACGGCGGCGGCCGGGATCTGATTTTTCCGCATCATGAAAATGAGCGGGCGCAAAGCTGCTGCAGCCAGGATGGCGAAGAGTTTGTTCGCTATTGGATGCACAACGGCTACCTGAATATCGACGGCGAGAAGATGTCGAAATCCTTGGGTAATTTTCGCACGGTGCGCGACTTGCTGAGTCAGTACAAGGGTGAGGTGCTGCGCTTTGCGTTGCTCTCTGCCCAGTATCGCTCTGAGCTGGATTTTTCCAAGGCATTGCTGGATCAGGCCAAGGCCAGCCTTGACTCTTTGTACACTGCCCTGAAGGACTGCCCAGACATCCAAGCTGACCTGACCGTGTCTTTGGATGA
The DNA here is from genome assembly GCA_041585035.1 of Litorivivens sp. GTDB lineage: Bacteria > Pseudomonadota > Gammaproteobacteria > Pseudomonadales > Spongiibacteraceae > Litorivivens. Next base: position 3,597 of record JBFHCW010000191.1, on the reverse strand, counting down.
GCAAGCGGCTTACAAGGCCCTGCTGGATGATCTGAATACGCCCATTGCCATTGCCGAGTTGCATCAGCTGGCCAAGGCTCTGAACAAGGCTGAAGCGGCAGATAAGCCGGTGTTGAAGGGGCAGCTGCTGCGCTGCGCCGAACTTATGGGGCTGCTTCAGGCCGAGCCGGAAAGGTGGTTTAAGGACAGTGCGGGCGAAGCCGGTATTTCCGCTGACGAGGTAGAAGCTCTGATCGCTGAGCGCCAGCAGTCGAAACTGGATAAGAACTACGCACGTGCTGACGAAATCCGCGAGCAGTTAAAGGCGCAGGGTGTTGTGCTGGAAGACAGTCGCGAGGGAACGCAGTGGCGCCGGGAATAAGGCTTAACCGCTGACGACCCGGTTGCGACCCTCTTTTTTCGCGCGGTAGAGGTATTCATCGGCGGTCGCCATCGCGGCCTGCAGGTCACTGTAATGTTGCGCGACGACCACGCCGAAGCTGGCGGTAATCCCTTCGGGAAGCCCCTCGATATCCACTTGCTCTATTCGGGCGCGCAGTTTCTCGGCTATTTCCCCCGCGTTGTCTTCATTTGCGCGCTGAACCAATATCAAGAACTCTTCGCCGCCCACGCGGCTGATAACGTCGCTGGATCGCAGGCTGTCGGTTAGTACCTCCGCAAAACGGATCAGTACGTCGTCGCCTTTTTTATGGCCGTGGCGGTCGTTAATCAATTTAAAATTATCAATATCGCAGGCGATTACTGTCAGGGGAAAGTGAGCGCTTTCCTGACGCATGCAGTCGGGGAAGAAAAAACTGTCGAGGAAGCGCCGATTGGTCAGGCCTGTCAGCGGGTCGGTTACCGCCTCAATGACTTTGCCTGTGTGTTGGGTGCTCAGGGCGAGGTGACTGTGGTGGCGGTAAAACTCGCTGATCGCCGCCAGAATCATCAGCGTAACCAGGGCCGCCATCGCCCGGGTAAAGTCTGAGTAATTGTAATCGGCGGGAATTGCGTCGGGGTTGCCAAGCATCACGCCGAATGCAATCAGCAGAACCACAGATACGGCCAAGCCGCGTTGGGCTCCGAGGTAAATAAACTGAATAAACAGCAGGGGAAATACCCAGAAAAGCCCGCTGTTGTTCTCTCCGCCGGTATAGACCAGCGCGATACTGAGTGCCGCAACCAGAGCGCTGGCTATGGCCACGCCCACATCAACCCGCTGCGTTATGCGAACATAAATAAAGGTGAGCCATACGCCGGCTGAGGCTGCAAACAGGGAGAGCCGGAGCACCTGATCCTCGCTGTTCACTTGGCTAAAAGCAAAGATCAGCAATACCAAGCCGCCGACAAAGGTGCTCAGATTGAAGACGTAGCGCAATCGCTTGGCGTCGATATCCTCGGCGGTGTCACGGGTTGCGGTGTGAGATAGATCCTTCAGGCGTTTCACAGCTAACGACCCTACGCCTCCCGACATGATAATAGTCGTGTACTTATAGACGGAGCTTACGGCTTTTCCTATAGCGGTATACCGCGATTGCGGCAATGACTCCGAGCGTATTTGCGAGTGCGTCGAGTAATGACGCATGCCGCCCGGGAATCAGTAGACCCTGGCAGGCCTCAATGACTATGCCATAGAGCACGATGCCAAGTAAAAGACTGCGCAACTTCTGGCGGGGCAGCGACAGGCTGCAGGCGCTTAAGGCGAGTAGAAAATAGGCCGCGAAATGAGCGATTTTGTCGTTGTAAGTAATGTGTGGCAGGCCTTCGCTGGGCATCAGAGAGACGACCGTCAGCGCCAGTATGTACCCGATGAAAATCAGTCGGGGCAGCATTTACTGGCCCATTTCGCGAAGCTTTTCGTTGCAGTGTGGCAGCAATTCCTTGATCGGCCGTTTTTCTTCGCCGCTGCTGAAGTCAATTAGTTGGTGTTGGACTCTTACCCGGGCAAAGGGGAAAGGGATAAGAAATCGGTCCCAGGTGGGGAGGCGCAAACCACTGCTGCGGCAGCGCAGCAGATAAAGTGGCACCCGGTTTTTCTTGGCCAGCATAATCGCGCCCGGTTTCATGTCGTGGCGCGGGCCTCGGGATCCATCAACCGTAAAGATAACGGACTTCCCGCGCGATAGGGCGTCGTTCAACTCGTAGAAGGCTTCGCGCCCCCCTTTGCTGGTCGAGCCGTAGACCATTTCAAAGCCGGCACGGCGCGCGATTACCTGAGCCACGGCATAGCCGTTGTGATTCAGGGAGGCGATAGAAGCTACCGGCTGGCCAGCAAAAAGGCCGGTGGCGGCGACCATTTCATCGTGAAAAACCGCGATCACTGAGGGCTTTTCAGGTCTCAAGGTCGCCGAAAAACGCAGGCTGGACATGCTGACAAAGCAAAATTCAAAGAAGCCTTGCAGTATTTTGCGGGCGATTTTCTGCGGTGCGGTTAATGGACGTTTTCTGCGCGCCATTAACGGTTTCCGGCAATGGCTCGTTCGCCTGACTCAACACTCTGCATGATGAGTGTATTGATAGTCATCGGGCCGACGCCGCCGGGCACCGGGGTATAGGCCGACGCGCGGTCGATAATGGCTGACAATTCGATATCGCCGACACCGCCGGGGTGGTAACCCGCATCAACCACAACTGCGCCATCCTTGATCCAGTCGCCCTTGATAAATTCAGGCTTGCCGACGGCGCCAACGACAATGTCCGCCTGACGGATATGTTGATCCAGATTGCGAGTCCGTGAGTGGCAGATTGTCACCGTGGCATTTGCTTCGAGCAGCATCGCTGCCATGGGTTTGCCCAGAATGGCGCTGCGGCCAACGACGACGGCGTGCTTACCTTCTATATCGATCTGGTAGTGGTTCAAAAGCCGCATGATGCCCTTGGGCGTGGCGCAGCCGTAAGCTTCCTCACCCATGGCCATGCGGCCGTAGCCCAGGCAGGTGACGCCGTCGACATCCTTGTTCAGGCTGATAGCATCGAAACAGGCGCGTTCGTCAATCTGCTCCGGGACCGGGTGCTGCAGGAGAATGCCGTGAACATCCGGGTTGGTGTTCAGCTCGTCAATCTTGGCGAGCAGTTGCTCCGTGCTGGTGGAGGAGGGGAGCTCTACCGCCAGCGACTCCATGCCCACCCGACGACAGGCATTGCCCTTCATTTTCACGTAAGTGGCAGAAGCGGGGTCATCGCCCACCAAGATGGTGGCAAGTATCGGAATCTTACCTCCGGATTGCTCCTTGAGCCGGGCAACCCGCTCGCTGAGCTGCTGTTCACATTGGGCGGCCAAAGCTTTTCCGTCCAGGACACGTGCCGACATGAAATCTCCCTAACAAGGCAATTTTTTGCGGCAGGTATTGTCGCACCTTGGGTGGAATTGGCCAAGCTTTCGGGCAGTCTGTGCAAAACTTCGCCAAGTACAGGATATTGCTGAGCTTTATCCGGTCTAAATGAACAATCAGATAGTAAAAAGCAATTGACGCCGTGTGGGGTGGTGCGTATTATGCGCACCTCCTCTTGCGGGGCAATTTAAAGCTTGGTTTGTCGGGGTATAGCGCAGTCTGGTAGCGCGCCTGCTTTGGGAGCAGGATGTCGGGAGTTCGAATCTCTCTACCCCGACCACTTCTT
>JBFHCW010000190.1:0-4651 GCA_041585035.1 Litorivivens sp. | reverse complement strand
GCACCGCAATTGCGGGAGAAGCGTGCGAGGTTGGCGAAGTTGGTGATGGGCATAATACCGGGGTAAATCGGCTTGTCGATGCCGGCCTTTTGGCAGTGATCCATAAAGTAGTGCCAGGCGTCGATACTGTAAAAATACTGGGTAATCGCGCTGTTGGCGCCGGCGTCCAGTTTGGCCTTCAGGAAATCGATATCTGCCTGATAACTCTTGGCGTCAGGGTGGATTTCCGGGTAGGCCGCCACTTCCAGATGAAAATGATCGCCGGTGTGTTTGCGAATAAATTCCACCAGCTCTTTGGCGTAGACCAGTCGGGTTGCGCCCATGCCGGAAGGCAAATCGCCGCGCAGGGCGACAATACGGTCAATGCCTGCGTCCTTGTAGCCGTTGATCAACTCAAGCATGGAGCCTTCGTCGTCGCCACCAAAGGAAAGGTGAGGCGCCACGGACAGGCCTTCGGCCTTCATCGCTTTGACGATGCCAATGGTATTGTCACGGGTCGAACCGCCAGCGCCATAGGTGACTGAAAAAAACTCGGGACCGAGTTCGTTCAGCTCCGCGCGAACGGTCTGCAGTTTTTCCCGGCCGACATCGGTCTTCGGTGGGAAAAATTCGAAACTGTAGCGTTTAGTCATATTGTCGTTTTCAGTGTGTCGCTTGTGGGCCGGCTCCCGCGTTGGCGGGACCCGGCCTGAAGGCGAGAGGTTTAGTACTTGTAGCTCTCGGGCTTGAACGGACCATCAACCGGAATTTTGATGTACTTGGCCTGGTCTTCTGTCATTCGGGTAATGACACCACCAAAACCGCGTACCATTTCGGCCGCTACTTCTTCGTCCAGTTTCTTCGGCAGAACTTTAACGTAGAGGTTGGCTTGCTTCTCGGCAGCGGGCAGATCGGCGAACTTGCGTTCCCACAGATAGATCTGCGCCAGTACCTGGTTGGCAAAAGAGCCGTCCATGATGCGCGAGGGGTGGCCCGTTGCATTGCCGAGGTTTACCAAGCGACCTTCAGACAAGAGGATGAGGTAATCCTTTTTGTCTGCGTTGCGAATGATTTTGTGAACCTGTGGCTTAACTTCTTCCCAGGTCCAGTTTTTGCGCATGTAGGCGGTGTCAATTTCGCTGTCGAAGTGACCGATGTTGCTGACCACGCAACCGTTTTTCAGGTTCTTGAGCATGTTGGCATCGCAGACGTTAACGTTGCCGGTGGTGGTGACCACCAGGTCGGTAGTCTGCAGCAGCTCTTTGTTGATAGAGGCTTCAGTACCGTCGTTGATGCCGTCGATGTAGGGCGATACCACTTCGTAGCCGTCCATGCAGGCTTGCATGGCACAGATCGGATCGATCTCGGTGACTTTAACAATCATGCCTTCCTGGCGCAGGGATGCAGCGGAACCTTTGCCCACGTCACCGTAGCCAATAACCAGCGCTTTTTTGCCCGACAGCAGGTGGTCGGTACCGCGCTTGATGGCATCGTTCAGGCTGTGGCGACAGCCGTACTTGTTGTCATTCTTGGACTTGGTCACTGCATCGTTAACGTTGATAGCAGGAACCTTGAGTGAACCTTCTTCCAGCATTTCCAGCAGGCGGTGAACGCCTGTCGTGGTTTCTTCAGAAATACCGTGGATCTTGTCCAGCATGTGCGGGTATTTTTCGTGCAGAATCTGAGTCAGGTCGCCGCCGTCGTCCAGAATCATATTGGCATCCCATTCTTTGTCGCCTTGCAGAATGGTTTGCTCAATGCACCACCAGAACTCTTCTTCGGTTTCGCCTTTCCAGGCAAATACCGGGATACCTGCAGCAGCGATAGCGGCGGCTGCGTGATCCTGGGTCGAGAAGATGTTGCACGAAGACCAGCGTACTTCAGCGCCCAGCTCGATCAGGGTTTCGATCAGTACGGCGGTCTGAATCGTCATGTGAATGCAGCCCATGATCTTGGCGCCGGCCAGTGGCTGGTCTGCTTTGTATTTTTCACGCAGCCCCATCAGGGCAGGCATTTCCGTTTCGGCGATTTCAATTTCCTTGCGGCCCCACTCGGCCAGGGAAATATCGGCGACTTTATAGTCGGTGAAGTTGCTTTGTGCTGCTGTGGCAGTCATGTTCGTTTCCTCATTGTCGGTTGCTTTCGCTCTGCCCTTCAGGTGGGGGAGGTGGGTCACCCTTGCCTGGCCCCTATCCCGGAGGGAGAGCGAATGTTGGTTACAGTGCGGCTTTCAGTGCTTCCGCCTTGTCTGTTTTTTCCCAGCTGAATGCCGTTGCAGTCTCTGAGCGCTCTTTACCGTTTTCGGTAAAGGTGTAGGTGTGCTCATAGGGCTCGCGACCGAAGTGGCCGTAGGCGGCAGTGGGTTGATACATCGGGTGCAGCAGGTCGAGCATTTTGGTGATGCCGTAGGGGCGCAGGTCAAAGACTTCGCGCACAGCCGCCGCCAGTTTTTCTTCGCTGACCTTGCCGGTGCCAAAGGTGTTAATGGACACAGAGGTCGGCTCGGCCACACCAATCGCGTAGGACACCTGAATCTCGCAGCGATCAGCCAGGCCGGCAGCGACGATATTCTTCGCTACATAACGACCCGCATACGCGGCGCTGCGGTCAACTTTTGAGGGGTCTTTACCGGAGAAAGCGCCGCCGCCGTGACGGGCCATGCCGCCGTAGGTGTCTACGATGATCTTGCGGCCGGTAACACCACAGTCGCCCACGGGGCCGCCGATGACAAAGTTACCGGTCGGGTTGATGTGGTATTGGGTGCCGGCGTGCAGCAGCTCGGCAGGCAGTACGTGCTTGACGATTTCTTCCCGCACGGCTTCGCGCAGATCGCTCTGGCTGATTTCCGGGTTGTGCTGGGTGGAGAGAACCACGGCGTCAATGGCGACGGGCTTGCCGTTTTCGTAGCGCAGGGTTACCTGGCTCTTGGCATCCGGGCGCAGCCAGGGCAATACGCCGTTTTTGCGCAGGTAGGCCTGACGCTCAACCAGACGGTGAGAGTAGAACAGCGGTGCGGGCATCAAAACGTCAGTTTCGTTGGTGGCGTAGCCGAACATCAGGCCCTGGTCGCCAGCGCCCTGATCTTCGGGCTTGGCGCGGTCAACACCCTGGTTGATGTCGACAGACTGTTTGCCAATCGCGTTGAGAACTGCGCAGCTGGCGCCGTCGAAGCCGACGTCAGAGCTGTTGTAGCCAATACCACTGATCACGTCGCGGATAATGTCTTCCAGGTCCACGTAACAGGAGGTGGTGACCTCGCCGGCCACGACCGCCATACCGGTTTTAACCAGTGTTTCCACCGCCACGCGGGCGTGTTTGTCGCGGGCGATAATGGCATCCAGAACGGCATCGGAAATCTGGTCAGCCATTTTGTCGGGGTGGCCTTCAGACACGGACTCTGAAGTAAACAGTGCGTATTCGGACATAGGTCTTCCTCTTGTTAACGCTACTTATTGATTAAAACGTTGGTTTTTAAACGTTGCTTCATTAAAAAAATCAGGGCTTCAGAAACTGTCTGAGCTGCACCCGAAAACCATTTTTTTGGGCCAGAAAAACGGCGGCCCCTTCCGTCAGACCGGCCGCATTGGCCCAGTCCGTCAATTCGTCGGGATCGATCCCAAGCCACAAATCACCGCAGGCCTCCTTGGCCCAGCTCTGGTTATGGGGGCAGAGGTCGGTAATGCTGAGTACGCCGCCGGGTTTCAGCCAGCGTGCCGCGTCGGCCACAATATCGCCGGGGGAGGGTACGTGGTGCAGCACCATATTGATCACGGCGCAGTCGACGCTGCCTTCATCAATGTCAGCGCTGGCGGTGTCCGCCAGAATGAAATCGATATTGCCCAGCCCTTGCGCCGCAGCTGCTTCGCGGGATTTGTCGAGCATGGCGCAGGCGTTGTCCAGCGCGATTACGCGCGCGTAGCGCCGGGCCAGTTCGGGCAGAAAGCCGCCTTCGCCGGGGCCGATTTCGACCGCCAGCTCGCCACCGGGCTGGGTGCTGGCCAATAGCTCGGCGCTGGCTGGGCCATACAGGCCGTAATCGACAACCTGTTCCTGCTGGCGGCGAAATTCGCCGGCGTGTTCTTCAAAGAAGGCGCGGGAGCTTTCTGCGCGCGCTTCATTGATTAGCGTCAGCTGCCGTTCAGCGTTGGCGTCCAGCCTCAGCAGGTCGGCGCTGGCCAGTATCGCTTCCTGCAGCTCGGCCAGTTCAGTCTCGCGCGCGGTGTGGGAGCGTCGGTAGAAAATGGTGCTGCCTTCGCGGCGGGTGCTGACCAGTCCGGCGTTGGCCAGTATCTTCAGGTGATGACTCATACCCGGCTGGCTCACATCCAGAATCTGGCTGAGCTCCTGTACGCTGAACGTGTCGCGCCGCAGAATCCGCAGAACAGACAGGCGCAGCTGATCCGCCGCTGCTTTGAGCAGGGCTACCAGAGTGTCGCGGGTATCGTTCCCGCTGCGCAGTTGCAGGGCGGATTCAGTCATGGGCGGGCAGTTTAGCAGCCCTTAATGAAATATAAAAATATTTTTATATAAGAAATCTTTGATGGTTTTTGGCCGCTGCCGCAGGCCCCATCAGCTCTGGCCTGAACCCGATTTGCTGTCTTGGCCCGAGTAGGGGAAAATAGCGCCTCTTTTTTCCCGGCAAACGCACGATATTCCCACAGGAGCCCTCAAT
>JBFHCW010000189.1:0-4674 GCA_041585035.1 Litorivivens sp. | reverse complement strand
TGCCAGCGTGTAGGCCGCCGTCAGCAACAGCACCGCAAACTGAAACCACGCCCAGACAATCAGCCAGAGGGGCTGGGGGCGACGGAATTTCTGGGCGGGGTCGCGGTAATCAAGCTTGCGGTCCGGCCAGCGCTGGCTCACATCCTCCGGGCGCCAGCCCGTGCGCGACAAAAACACGCCCAGCCGATCGCGCCAGTGTTTTGTCGTCAGTGCATCGCGCAACAAGCGCCCCATGTAATTCAGCTCGATCATCACAGGGTTGTAGTGCCGCACCGGCGTGGTAATACCATAAGCTGGCGGTTCCTCCGGGAGCTCCTCCTGAAAGGTGCCGAACAGGCGGTCCCAACAGAATATCTGGCCAAAGTTCTTGTCTATATAGATCGGGTTGATCGCGTGATGCACCCGGTGCTGGGAGGGCGTGACCAGCACATACTCCAGCGGCCCGAGCTTGCCCACATGTTGGGTGTGATACCAGAACTGCATAAAGAACTGCACCGGCAGCACCACCGCCACCACCTCTGTCGGCACGCCCAGCAGGGCCAGCGGCAACAGCATCACGCCGCCGTAGGAAAACCAGTTAAAGGCATTCTGACGCAGCGCAACGGGCAGGTTAAATTCTTCACTACTGTGGTGAATCAGATGCATGGCCCAGAGAAAACTGTTGGCGTGCGCCCAGCGGTGCACCCAGTAACTGGTGAAATCCTTCCAGACAAACACCAGCGCATAGAGCCAGGCGCCTGCCACCACCGGCTCTCCGACGGCAAACTGCTCGGCAACCCAGTCGTAACTGATCACCAGCACCCCAAAACCCAGCGTGCGCAGCACCAGATAGGTGAGCCCCGAACTGATACTCGATACGGCATCGGCCTGATGCTGCCAGGTATCCGGGCCCTTCAGTTTGCTCCAGACAAACTCCAGCACCATCAATAACAGAAAGCCTGGGATGGCAAAGAGTACGGCGACTTCAAAGGTGTTCATGTGACTGCCCTCCCGGTATTAAAGGTCTGCGCCAAACTGATAACGAAAATCAAGGCTGTAGACCGGCTCGTCATACAGCGAGTAACCGATATAGTTGCCCGCCAGCAGAGGCTGATCTGCCATGCTGCCAATTTCCTGCACGCCCGTCACGTTTTTGGCGTGCGCCACCAGCTGCCAGCGCGAATGGGCATCGCCAACTCCGAACCGCAGGTTGACCTTGGTGGTTGCCTCGCGGAATGAGTTCTCATCGAGATCTGCTTCCAGATAGAAATCGCCCTGATGCAACAGGTCGAAGCCACCCACCAAAACCAGCGAATCGCCGAGCGGAAATTTCACGCTGGGTGACAGGCTCCAGGACACCTCAGGGGCATAAGCCAGTTCACGACCACTGAGGTCTTGATACGATGAGCCATCGCTATCGTTGGTTGGGTCGTTGTCCTGATTGTTGGGGTCGCAACGCGGGGAAGCCGGTTTGTTATCACCTTCCTGCGCGGCCGGGGCGCAGGGATAGTCGGTATAGCGGGCCCGGCTCAGACCGAGACTGCCGGCAACCGTCAGAGCCTCCCACCGCGGCAACCACAGAAAGTCGAGTTCAAAACCTTCGGACTCGGCATTGGCTGCATTTTTGGTAATAAAATTGGTGCCATCAAAATCGATAACCTGCAGATTATCGAAATCGGTCTGGTAGAGCGTCGCGTTCATGACCAGCGAGCCCTGCAGCAAGCGCATCTTCACACCCGCCTCTTTCGACAGCGCACGCTCATCCTCAAACTCCAACGACTCACTGTTCACCGGCGCCGCCTGGTATCCGCCGCTCTTGAAACCCTTGCTGACCGTGGCAAACACGCTGATTTCGTCGCTGGCATGCCAGGACAGCGCGATCTTGGGCGACACTTCGTATTCCTTGCGCTTGCGGTTGGCAACAAAGTCCTCCTGCGACAGCACCGGCTTGGCAATCTGCGTGTCGCCGTGGTGTTGCGAATAAACCTCCGTTTCCTTGCGCTCGCGTCCCAACCGCATACCGGCAGTCAAATCCCAGGCCGGGCTCAATGACCAGATCAGCTGCCCGAACAGGGCCTCGGTACTGCTGTCGGTCAGCGTGTAGGAATCCACCGACTCAATCTGGTCGCCAGTGAGCGCCTGCAGGGCAATCAGGTTGGTGACCAGATCTGCCGGCAAGTCCGGCGCACCCAGCGCCCCCGCCTCCAGGTAGTGCAGAAAGTTACTGACATTGGCAGTAATGACCTGGCTGATTTCCAGGCTTGCGTCCTGATAGAACAGACCTGACACAAACTCCAGCCCTTCACCCCAGCCAAAGGGCGCGGCAGTGGCGCCGGTAAAGCGCAGCTCTAGCGCGTGATGGTGCTGATTTTCCGGACCGCGAGTGCCTGCAGTAATAAAGTCGATGGGCGAATAGTCCGCATCGAACAGAAAGGGCATATCGATATCGCCGTAGGACAGAATGGCGGTGAATTCACTGTTGTAGATTGACTCCCATTCCGGCCGCCAGGACGCTTTTAGCGATAGCGCCCGGGTTTTCCGCTCACGAAAGCCCGGCTCATTGGTCGAGACATTTTCGTCAAAACCATCAGCCTCGGTTTCCGGATCGATTTCACGGAACTCTTCAAGCGACTGCTCTGTCGCCTTCAGCAACTGACGGGTAAAACCATTTACATCGCGGTCGCTGCCCCAGGCATTGAGTTGCAGTTCAGCCTGCTCGCCAATCTGCCATAGAAGCTGCAGTCGCGCCGAGTAGTCATCCTGGGCAATGTCGTGATCGGTGGTGCTGTTGTGGATACCCAGCTCCTGGTCGTGCGCGCGAAAGGATAGCCGGCTGGTCAACACATCCTCCACCAGCGGCACGCTGATGCCGCCCTCCACACGACGCCCCTCCAGTGAAGTGGCCGTAGCGGAAATACGGCCCCGGCTTTCCCAATGCGGCTGAACGGAGGTAAAACTCATCACGCCGGCAATAGTGTTCTTGCCAAACAAAGCGCCCTGGGGGCCGCGCAGCACCTCAATCCGATCGAGATCAAATACGCCATCGTTGACGTAACTGGCGCGACCGTAAAATACATCGTCAATCACAATACCAACGGGCGACTCGAAACCGCGCCCGCCGGCACCGGTACCAAAACCGCGGATTGAGGCTATTGGCTCAGAGCTGGCGGTGCTGAACTTTACGTTGGGGGTGTACTGCACCAGGTCCTGCACATCGCTGATGGCGGCGTCCTGCATCAGCTCGCCGGAAAGCGTGGAAACCGATACCGGCACTTCCTGCAAGCTCTGCTCGGTTTTCTGGGCTGTGACCACAACCTCTTCAATGACTCTTTGCGCCTGTGCCGATGCGGCCACGGTCGCGGCGATGGCAAGCGCCAGCCCTTTTCCGACTTTCATGGTGTTATCCGTTTTATTGTCATTTATCGTTTTACGCCCTTGCGGACACCAGAATAGCGACCGCCGTGCAGGCACTTTCTACTGAGGGCTCCCGGCCGCAGGCCAGATCACTGAAAAGGAAGGAGGTTTCTATCCTGACCAGCAAACGGGCCAACTCTTCGAGTGGCAGCACCGGCGCGATAAAACCCCCGGCCACCTCGCGCCGCAGCACTTCGAGAACAAAAGCAACGGCCCGCCCGTGAATAACCCCGGTTTCCGTCGACAGGATTTTCAGCGCGTACTCGCTGTCCCGATCGGCCCAACGGCGCATCGGCTCATAGCGCAATACGGATTCCATCGATTTCCGACACAGGTCGGCCAGCAAAGCGGCGCCGCGGCAGTCACTCTCTGCCAGAGCCCGGTGCAGTTCAGGCTCATGGAACGACCAGATTACCTCGCCCATCAGCGCGTCGCGCGAGCCTACCCAGCGAAAGATGGTGGCCCGGCCAATGCCCAGCTCGCGGGCGAGCTCTCCCAGATCCAGCCGCGCCTGCGCCAGCCAGCGCTCCCGCGCCAGCCCCAGCACACGCGCCGGTCCATCCTGTTCTATCGCGTGCTGTAACGTCATTCAGAACAACCAAAATCCAGAGAATGAGTCATTTAATCAATATGACTCATTCCCGTCAATGCACCGCCTCACACAAAAAAGCCCCCTGAAAACAGGAGGCTCATTCGTTTAGATAAACAGTTTAATAACTATGTTCTGGCTAAAAGGGGATATCGTCGTCAAAGTCGTCAAAACCGCCGGCCGGCTGCTGCGGTGGCTGATTCTGCTGGGGCGGTTGACCCTGCTGTTGTGGTGGCGCCTGCTGAGGCTGGCGCTGCTGCTGGGGAGGCGCCTGATTGTAACTGCCGTCGCTCATGCCGCCGCCCATACCGCCACGGGAATCCAGCATCTGCATCTCGCTGGCGACGATTTCTGTGGTGTAACGGTCCTGGCCGTCCTGCCCCTGCCACTTGCGCGTGCGCAGCGAGCCTTCCACATACACTTTTGAGCCTTTTTTCAGGTACTCGCCGGCAATCTCACCCAGGCGGTTGAAAAACACCACCCGGTGCCACTCGGTGCGCTCCTGCGGCTGCCCGGTGGTTTTGTCCTTCCAGGTCTCACTGGTGGCCAGAGTGACGTTTGTAACCGCGCCGCCAGAAGGCATATAGCGGGTTTCCGGATCCTGACCCAGGTTGCCGATCAGGATGACTTTGTTGATTCCACGTGCCATGCAGCACTCCCTTTATGTATTTGTCGAGGCCGTCGATAAACGA
>JBFHCW010000188.1:0-4714 GCA_041585035.1 Litorivivens sp. | reverse complement strand
TGCATATCAGACCAGGTTGGATTGGCGGGTTGTATACAGGCAACAAGCCCGGCCACAAGAGCGACAATAATACTGATTTGTATGACAGCTTTATTATTTTGGTATTGCGCTGTGCTATTCACGTAATAACTTCTCGACACTACTGACTTTGTCTTGCATTGATTGGACCCGATCGGTTCGAGTGCCAACCTTCAATGTACTGCTTATACGAGCCGCACCCATTTCATGAACCCGCATATGACAGCGTTTCACTGCTGCCATCACTGCCTCCCACTCGCCCTCGATATTGGTGCCAAAGGCATGGAGCGAATGATCGAGTTTGGCCTCTGAGAGTATCCGCTGACATTCGGCAATATAGGGAGACAGCGAAAGGTCGTCTCCGGTTCCCAGAGGGATGATGCAGAAGTCTACTACAACGCGCATGGCTCAGTCCTTGTGATACCTCACAAAAGAGCTTACATATCAATCGCTAAACCTACTATACTCACACGGAAAATCAAGTATTGGAGCCCCGCGTGAGCCAATCTGTTGTCTTCACCTTTATCGGCCGAGACCAGCCTGGACTGGTCGAAAAACTCGCTTCCACCGTCGCCGATCACGGCGGCAACTGGCTGGAAAGTCGCATGAGCCAATTATCCGGACAATTTGCCGGAGTGGTTCGCGTTGCCGTTGCACCGGAATCTCAGGAAAGCCTGCGTCAGGCTCTGGAAGGTCTGGCGTCTCACGGACTAACCATTGTCAGTCACGCCAGTGACGATGATACCACGTCCGACAGCGGATTATTCCTGCATATTGTCGGCAATGACCGCCCCGGCATCGTTCGCGAGGTCTCTCGCGCCCTCGCCCGCCAACAGATCAATGTGGTCGACATGCACACGGAAATCACCTCCGCGCCCATGACCGGCGACCCGCTGTTTGAGGCCAGCGCCGAAATCCAGGTGCCCGAGGGTGTCAACAGGGACGAACTCGAAGACACACTGGAAGCCATCAGCGAACAGCTGAGCGTTGAAATCGATCTGAAATAGTCGCTACTGCCGCAGTTTTCTGACAATCGCGCTGGCCACCAGGGCCAGCAGCATAATCACCAGCACCCCGCCCACGCACACCGCCAGAAAGGTCAGAACCTCACTGACCGGCACATCAAAGATATGAATGGTGGACCATACCAGCAAGGCGGTTGCCAACACCGCCAGCGCGGGCGTGCTGTACTTGCGCCAGCGCCGGTAAAGCTCAGGAAGGCTCAAAATAGCTCACTTGTAACAGGCAGGAAAAAAGGCACTTAAAACGACGTCTCGTGAGTCCACTCACAACGCATGGCCATGTTTGAACTGTTGGGTTCGTGAAAGTCGGAATCGGTTTCCCAGACAAAGGTGTGAATACCGTTGTAAAGGGTTTCCAGTTGCACCGTCGCTGATACCCAGTACATGCCGCGCAGAACACGCTCAAACTGTTTTATCCAGGTATTCCACTCGTGCTCAATGGCCTTGTAAGAACTGCCAAAATGAATGACATCGGTATGCACTTCGTCAAGGTCCACCGCCGCCGGTGCAGGCGCAAACATTTCACGGGAAAGCAGCGGCCAGCTATCAGCACTGGGAAGGCTTTCCATGACGGAGCGGTTGATCAAACGGCGTTCATACGCTTGGTCGCCGCCACCTACCATATCGCGAATACAGCCGTACACGATTGATTCTGCCATAACCGTTTATTATTCCCGGGGAAATTGTTATGGACGACTATGTTACCTGCCGGTCAGGCATTGGCCAAGCAAATAAAGGCCGCAAAGATCACACTGTCAGTCGACGCTCCTGAAGAAAGACCCAGGCCAGCACCAGCGCCAGCAGTGAGGCAACTACCGCCATGAGGAACGTGACCTGTGCCCCGAAGTCCCAGAGCACGCCGCTGAGTATTGCGCCAAGCGCACCACCGCCGCCGAAGCTGACGCCGCTGTAGAGCGCCATGCCCTGCCCCTGATAGCCTTTGAAAAACCGCCGCACCAGCTCCACCGCCACCGCATGAGAGCTGCCGAAGGTTGCCGCGTGCATAAGCTGTGCAAAAAACAGAATGACCGCGTTATCGGCAAAATAGCCTATCAGCCCCCAGCGCAATACCGACAAGGTCAGGCTCACCAGCATGATATTGCGCAAACGGAAACCCGCCATCACCCGGTGCATCACCAGAAACAGCACAACTTCCGCAAGCACGCCCAGCGACCAGAGCATGCCAGTGACCGTTTTACTGTAGCCCAGAGCCTCAAGGTGAATACTGAAGAAGGTGTAGTATGGCCCATGCGACACCTGTAGCAGCGCGCAGATCAGTAGAAAGGCAATAACCGTTGGCGAAGAAACAATAGCCCACAGGCTGCTTTCACGCTGGCCGCGCTGATCATTGCCGGGCTTTTCTGAAACCGTAAGACTACTGAGCCAGATACCGCCCAACAGCACCACATAAATCCACGGCAGCAGCCGAATGGAAAAATAATCGAGAAAGCCACCAACGCCGGCCACAGTGACAATAAAACCCACCGAGCCCCAGACGCGAATCAGACTGTAGCGGTTGTACTGTCCCTCAAGATGGGAAAGCGTGACTACCTCAAACTGGGCCAGCACCGCGTTCCAGAAAAAACTGTAGCCGACCACGATGGCCATCAGCCACCAGAAATCGCTTCGATAAAACACGCCGAGAAAGATCAGCAGCGCAAGGAAGGAACCGAGCCGAATGATAAACGAGCGCTTGCCGGTTCTGTCGGCCAACCAGCCCCAGAGGCTTGGCGCCACCACCTTGGTCGCCATCACCGCTGCAGACAGTGCGCCGATGGCTACGGCGCTATGGCCCAGCTCCTGCAGGTAAAGGCCCCAATAGGGAAGCCATGCACCGAGCAGGCCAAAATAGGCAAAGTAAAAAGCCGACAAGCGTCCGTAGGGAAGCGGCATACCTCAGTCGGTAGCGGCTTGTCCGGGCGCCATACCTGGCACAACGGGAGTCGCTACCTGCACATCGGCATTCTGGCCGCGATGGCGCAGGAAGTGATCCATCAGCACCAGTGCCACCATGGCTTCGGCGATGGGTACCGCGCGAATGCCCACGCAGGGGTCGTGGCGGCCGGTGGTAATGACATCCACCGCGTTGCCGTCAACATCGATGGTTTCGCCGGGAATCAAAATACTGGAGGTAGGCTTCAAGGCGATGGAGGCGACAATATCCTGCCCGGAACTGATTCCGCCCAGCACGCCGCCGGCGTTGTTACTTTTGAAACCCTCGGGTGAAATTTCATCCCGATGTTCACTGCCGCGTGCAACCACCGCATCAAAACCGGCACCGATCTCAACGCCTTTCACCGCATTAATGCCCATCAAAGCATGCGCCAGTTCTGCGTCGAGACGGTCAAACACCGGCTCGCCGAGCCCCGGCGGGACATTGCTGGCGACAATCGTAAGGCGCGCGCCGATCGAATCGCCGTCCTTACGCAATTGCTGCATAAAGCCCTCCATGGATTCGATTTTGCTCGCATCCGGACAGAAGAAGGGGTTGGTTTCCACCACATCCCAGTCAACCGTATCAATACTGATGGGTCCGAGCTGAGACAGATAGCCGCGCACCTCAATGCCATACCTCTGCCGCAGATATTTCTTAGCGATCGCACCAGCGGCAACCCGCATGGCGGTTTCACGGGCAGACGAACGGCCACCGCCGCGATAGTCGCGCACACCGTATTTGTGGGTGTAAGTGTAGTCAGCGTGCATCGGCCGGAAGCGATCTTTGATCTTGCTGTAGTCCTTGGAGCGCTGATCGGTATTCTCAATTAGCAGGCCGATCGACGTACCGGTGGTTTTGCCCTCAAACACACCGGACAGGATCTTGACCTCATCATCCTCGCGCCGCTGGGTGGTATAGCGTGACGTACCCGGCTTGCGGCGATCGAGATCGCGCTGCAGATCAGCTTCGGTTAGCTCCAGCCCCGGCGGACAGCCATCCACCACAGCGCCCAGTGCCAGACCGTGGCTTTCACCAAAGGTGGTAAGGGTAAACAGTTTTCCGAAGGTATTGCCGGACATCGCGCTCTCACAGCCAATCGCAAAAGAAATTAATTATACGTGAATCACCCGCCCCCGTCAGAGCGCAGGCAGATCATCCTTTGAAATCACAAACACGCCGTGGCCGCCGCGCTCGAATTCCACCCAGGTTAACGGCAGCTCAGGGAAGGCCTCATCCAGCGCTCGCCCACTGTTGCCGACTTCCACCACCAGCAAACCACTGTCGTTCAAATGCCCTGCCGCCTGCTGCAGTATGCGCCGAGTGATATCCAGGCCGTCATCCCCCGAGCCCAAGCCCAGCGCTGGCTCTGCGTGATACTCGGCGGGCATGCCAGCCAGATCTTCAGCGTCTACGTACGGCGGATTGGAAACAATCAGATCAAAGCGCTGACCTTCGAGGCCCGAAAACACATCCGACTGCTGCGCCGTCACGCGGTCTGACAGGCTGTGGCGTTCGATATTACTACTGGCCACTGCCAAGGCATCCGCCGACACATCGCTCAACACTACGCGCGACTCGGGAAAGGCAAAAGCGCAGGCAATACCGATGCAACCGCTGCCAGTGCACAAGTCCAGAATGTGTTCGGGTTCGACGTCGCCCAACCAGGGCTGGAAACCGACGTCAATTAATTCGGCCAAGGGTGAGCGCGGCACCAGAACACGCTCATCCACATTAAAGG
>JBFHCW010000187.1:0-4749 GCA_041585035.1 Litorivivens sp. | reverse complement strand
GGCATTTCGTTTCGTGTGTACGCGAATGAAACCCGCCCTCTACTTCAAGGCTCACGTCTGACAAGCTGGGAACTGCACTGTGCAGGCATCGATGTCACCCTTTTGACTGACAATATGGCGGCCCAGACCATGGCCTCCGGCGCAATTGATTTGGTCATCGTCGGCACCGACCGGGTGGTAGCTAATGGCGATGTGGCCAACAAGATTGGCACCTTGGGCGTGGCGATTCTCGCCAAGCACTACGGCATTCCCTTTTATGTGGCTTGCCCCTCTTCAACCATCGACCTGTCGACAACTGATGGATCAATGATCCCGATTGAGCAGCGCGACAGTAACGAAGTCAGGCACTTCGGCGACCATCAGGCGACCCTTAAGGAAATAAAAACCCTCAACCCGGCCTTTGATGTAACACCCGCAGAGCTGGTCAGTGGAATCATCACCGAAAAGGGCGTGATCAAACCGCCTTACTCTCTTGGTCTGGCTGAGCTATTTAGCCAATAAAAGCCTGTTTACAGAACAACGCCCACTTCCCGCGCCTCTTCGACCAGCGAATACACCCGTAAGCCACGACAGGGCTCTTCGGTACTCGCAAGCACGGCGCCACTGCTCAGGTTGAACTGATAGTGGTGGTGAGGACAGGTAATCGTATCGCCGAAAATCGTGGCGTCGAGCAGGCTGTGTTCCCGGTGCGGGCAAAAGGATTCAACAAGAAAGCGCTCGCCCTCCTCCTGCACCAGCAGTAGGTGGTGGTCGTCAATCTTGAAGGTTTTGCGGTAACCGTCGTGGAGATTGATCAGCTTTTCCAGCGCGTAGTACCGCATGGTATAGAACACTCTCGGAAGGCCTTTGGTTCGATCTTAACCCAAGCGGCCTCCGGGTGTAAGCGGCGCTTTAGCCGGCGTCGTAGAAGTTGCTACTCTGGGTTGCGGCCTTGGCCGCTTTCCCGCTTTCCTCTTCACACTTGTTAGGATCATTACCGCAAAGGTCGCAGACGTAATCCGGCTCATTCAACGCATTGGCGACGCCACCGCAGGAACCCTTGATGGGTTTGCGCCCCATCAACACCCCGATTGCCATAATGGCCACCAGAAACAACATCACCAGAAATGTAACCAACAGCATCTTCATAACATCACCTCTGCCCTACCATACGCCTTAATCGAGGTAGGGTTCAAACGCTGAGCTCCAGCGTGAAACAAATCCGTTTTCGCCCTTCTCGATCACGAATACCGCCAGATCGTGGGTTTCGGCGAGTCTTAGCGCCTTGTCAGCGCCCAGCACCAGAAAACCGGTCGCCAGGGCGTCGGCATACCCTGCCGTTTCAGCCACCACGGTTACTGACGCCGTGGTATGGGAAATCGGGAATCCGGTTTTCGGGTCCAGGGTGTGGGAATAGCGCACACCCTCTTCTTCAAAATAATTGCGATAGTCACCGGAGGTTGCCAAGCCGAAGCCACTGACCCGGATCGCCTGCTGAACCCCGCCACTAAAGCCTTCAGGTTTTTCGATGCCGACACGCCAGTCATCACCGCGGGGGCTGCTACCCGCCGCACGAATCTCACCACCGATCTCGACCAGATAATCGGCAACCTGCTGGCGCTCTAGCCACTCCGCAACCATATCGACGCCATAGCCCTTGGCAATACCCGACAGATCCACCGTGACCGGATGTTTAAGTTTGATTCGCGGTTCCGTCAGATCCAGTTGAATATGCCGAAAACCCGTATCTTCCAGTGCGGCGGCAATGGCGGACGCCTCCGGCACCCGCTGAGCCCGCTGTTCGGCACCAAATCCCCATAACTCCACCAACGGCGATACGGTCACGTCGAAGGCACCACCGGTCAGCCAATTGACCTCGAGGCTGATCAGGAGCATTTCCGAGAGGGTCTGGCTGATGTCCTGCCACTCGTCGAGAGTCATCGCTGACAACGCGTTTACTTCAGACTGCGGCTCATAGGTCGAGGCAACTTGATTGAATACACCCAGCAGGGCATCCAACTCCTTCTGCGCCTGTTTCTGATCGAAACCTCGCGGCGGCAACAGGGTCACGGTGTAGCGCGTACCCATGGTCGCGCCTTCCAGCTTGACCACACCAGGGGAGCCATCACAACCAGCCAAAACGAAAAAGAGCAGCCCGAGGGCTGCCCTTGTATAGATTGCTTTAATGATATCAGCCACCAAAGTCATCCAGCAGGATGTTGTCTTTCTCTACGCCGAGGTCTTCCAGCATCTTGATACAGGCTGCGTTCATCATGGGCGGACCACACATATAGTACTCGCAATCCTCGGGAGCCGGGTGATCACGCAGGTAGTTATCGTACAGCACCTGGTGAATAAAGCCGGTCAGACCATTCCAGTTATCTTCGGGAAGCGGATCAGACAGGGCCAGATGCCATTTGAAGTTCTCGTTCTCTGCAGCCAGCTTGTCGAACTCTTCCACGTAGAAAGCTTCGCGCATGGAGCGCGCACCGTACCAGAAGGAGATCTTGCGCTTGCTGCTGAGGCGCTTGAGCTGATCGAAAATATGCGAGCGCATCGGCGCCATACCGGCACCACCGCCGATAAAGACCATTTCCGCGTCGGTGTCCTTGGCAAAAAACTCACCAAACGGGCCGTAAACCTTAACCTTATCGCCCGGTTTCAGGTTAAACACCCACGAGGACATAATGCCCGGCGGCACTGTCAGATCACTTGGGTGCGGCGTGGCACAACGGATGTTGAACTTAACGAGACCCTTTTCTTCCGGATAGTTCGCCATGGAGTAAGCGCGGATTGTGGTTTCGTTACTTTTGGATTCAAGGTCGAGAAAGCCGAACTTCTTCCAGTCATCCAGGTATTCTTCCTGAATATCGAAGTCCTTGTACTTGACCAGATGCGGCGGACACTCGAGTTGGACATAACCACCGGCACGAAAGTCGACATTCTCGCCTTCGGGCAGACGCAAGGTCAGCTCTTTGATGAAGGTCGCAACATTGGGGTTGGACTCAACCGTACATTCCCACTGTTTGACGCCGAAAACCTCTTCCGGGATTTCGATTTTCATATCCTGCTTGACCGGAGTCTGACAGGACAGGCGCCACCCTTGACGGGCTTCACGCGGGGTAAAGTGCGCTTCTTCGGTCGGCAGCATGGAACCGCCGCCCTCTTCAACGATGCACTTGCACTGGGCGCAGCTACCGCCACCACCGCAGGCTGAAGCCAGGAAAAGATCATTGGATGCCAGGGTACTCAGCAGCTTGTCGCCGGCCGGGACCGTAATGGTTTTTTCACCGTTGATCTCGATATTCACGTTGCCCGAGCTCACAAGTCTGGAGCGGGCAAACAGAATCACCGCCACGAGCGAAAGCACAACCGCTGTGAACATGGTGACACCGAGAATGATTACTGTATTCATACTACGTCAGTCTCCCCGGTTACAGATCGATGCCGCCGAAGGACATAAAGCCCAACGACATCAAGCCAACAGTGATAAAGGTAATACCGAGGCCACGCAGACCTTCCGGCACATCACTGTATTTCATTTTTTCGCGAATGCCCGCCAGTGCGACAATCGCCAACGCCCAGCCGGTGCCGGCGCCAGCGCCGTAAACCACAGACTCGCCGAGGTTGTAGTCGCGCTCAACCATAAACAGTGACGCACCCATAATGGCGCAGTTTACGGTAATCAACGGCAGGAATACGCCCAGCGCGCTGTAGAGGGCCGGCACGTACTTGTCCAGAAACATTTCCATGATCTGGACAATCGCCGCGATAACACCGATGTAGCTCAGCAGACCGAGGAAGCTCAGGTCGACATCAGGCAAGCCGGCCCAGGCCAGTGCTCCGTCAGCCAGCAGATAGGTATAGATCAGGTTATTCACCGGCACAGTAATGGTCAGTACCACGATAACCGCGATACCCAGACCGAGAGCCGCCTGAATCTTCTTCGAGATGGCCAGGAAGGTACACATGCCCAGGAAGAACGCCAGGGCCATGTTCTCGATAAAGACCGAGCGAATAAAGAGGCTCAGATAGTATTCCATTTACACGGCCTCCTGTGCGCGGGTATTGGAGCAGATCTTGAATTCAGCTTCTTCCACTTGCTCTTTTTTCCAGGCTCGCAGAGCCCAGATGAAGAAGCCAATCAGGAAGAACGCGCTGGGGGGCAGCAGCATCAGGCCATTCGGGACATACCAGCCGCCGTTGTTCACCGTTTCCAGAAGCTGGATACCGAACAGGCTGCCCGAGCCCAGCAGTTCGCGGAAGAAGGCCACAAACAACAGTACAACGCTGTAGCCCAAACCGTTGCCCACGCCGTCAACAAAGCTGGCAATCGGACCGTTTTTCATTGCAAAACCTTCTGCACGCCCCATGACGATACAGTTGGTAATGATCAGACCGACGAATACCGACAGCTGTTTACTGATGGTAAAGAAGTAGGCCTTGAGTACCTGATCGACCACGATAACCAGCGAGGCAATGATAACCATCTGCACGATGATACGAATGCTGCTGGGAATGTGGTGGCGGATGCTTGAAACCGCCATGCTGGAAAAGGCAGTAACGGCGATAACCGACACACACATAACCAGCGTGACTTTCAGGCTGGAGGTAACCGCCAGCGCGCTACAAATACCCAGAATCTGCAAGGCAATCGGGTTGTTGTTGAATACCGGCCCGGTAAGGGTTTCCTTCATCGACACGATTACGCCTCCCCTGACTTCAAGTTAGCCAGAAACTGTTTGTATCCCATTTCACCCATCCAGAAAT
>JBFHCW010000186.1:0-4767 GCA_041585035.1 Litorivivens sp. | reverse complement strand
TGAAAGACCTGCTAAGCCTGCCCGAGCGCTATGAAGTGCTCGACAATGATCTGGCCGCCGTCCAGTCCTTTATGGCGTCCCACATCAAGGCCTGATGGCTCTGAATATTCAGCGGCGCCAACCGGCGCTGGACAAGGCCTCCTTCAGCGAGGCCGTCCCGCCCTTGCTGCAGCGCATTTATGCAGCGAGGGGGGTGTTTGCTGATTCCGACTGTGATCTCTCCCTGAGCAAATTACTGCCGCCGACCTGTAAAGGTCTGCCTGAGGCCGTTGAGCGTTTGGTCAGGGCGATTGGAGCTGAGCAACGCATCCTGATAGTGGGTGACTTCGATGCCGACGGCGCAACCAGTTCGGCGCTGGGCTTAAAGGTATTGCGGGCCATGGGCGCGCGGTATGTGGACTTTCTGGTCCCGAACCGCTTTGAATACGGCTATGGCCTCAGTCCGGAAATCGTCGCTGTGGCGGCAGAATCGAAACCAGACTTGATTGTTACCGTAGACAATGGCATTTCGAGTCTGGCGGGGGTGGATGCCGCTAACGCGCTGGGGATTGATGTGGTGGTGACCGATCACCACTTGCCGGGCAGTGAGCTGCCCAGGGCGTTGGCTATCGTCAATCCCAATCAGCCCGGTTGCCCCTTTCCCAGCAAGGCGCTCGCTGGGGTGGGCGTGATGTTTTACCTGCTGTCGGCGCTGCGCTCAGCACTCACTCAGTCAGGCTGGTTTGATCGCCGCGGTATTGCGCCGCCGAAAATGGCGGATTTTCTCGACCTGGTTGCCCTCGGCACCGTTGCCGACGTGGTACCTCTGGATCATAACAACCGCATTCTGGTGCATCAGGGCATCCGCCGTATTCGCGCAGGGCTGGCCAGTCCGGGTATTTATGCCCTGCTGGAAGCCGGCAAGCGCGACCCGAATCACCTGCAAGCCAGCGATCTGGGCTTTGTGGTTGGGCCGCGCCTGAACGCGGCTGGTCGGCTGGACGATATGTCGTTGGGTATTCGCTGCCTGCTGGCCGAGTCGGGCGGCGAAGCCCGTCAGTTGGCGGCTGATCTCGATTCATTGAACCGGGAGCGACGCGAAATCGAGCAGGGTATGCAACAGGAAGCGCTGTCGCATCTGGAAAATCTGCAGCTGAATACCGAGGCCTTGCCGCTGGGCATCACCCTGCACGACGAAACCTGGCACCCCGGGGTGGTTGGTCTGGTGGCTTCGCGTATCAAAGAGCGCTATCACCGCCCGGTGATTGCCTTTGCGCCAGAAGATGATGAGGTGGTGAAGGGTTCCGGGCGCTCCATTCCCGGTGTGCATATTCGCGATGTGCTGGATGCGGTAGACAAACGCTGTCACGGCGCCATTCTCAAATTCGGCGGCCACGCCATGGCGGCGGGGCTGAGTCTCAGACGCGACCGTCTGAACGATTTTGGTGAGGCCTTTGCCGCCACCATTGAAGAGATGTCAGACCCGGAGCTGTTTGTGGCGAGCCTGGTCAGTGATGGGGAGTTGGCTGCTGATGATCTGAACGAACCGCTGGCGCAGCAGCTCCTTGATGCGGGCCCTTGGGGGCAGCACTTTCCGGAGCCGCGTTTTGACGGCGATTTCCTCTTGCTCAATCAGCGAATTGTCGGCGAAAAACACCTCAAGTTTGTCGTCGCGCCCTTGTCAAACCCGCAGCAGGCGGTCGATGCCATCGCCTTTAACATTGATATTCAGCAGTGGCCCAACCCGGACGTACAGCAGGTGCGTCTGTACTATGCGCTCGATATCAACCGCTTTCGCGGCAATACCCAGCTGCAGTTGATGGTGCAGTCGCTGGAAGCGCTTGCCTGAGCCTGAATTCAGGCCGCGCCGACTTTCTGTTTAACGACTTTGGTTGCCCTCTGTTTCGTGGCTGCTGTGGTTTTCCGCTGGCTGCGCGCGGGTTGCCCTTTCCTGCGAAGTGGGGCCGGTTTTGCCTTTTCCACACACTG
Organism: Litorivivens sp.; assembly: GCA_041585035.1. Lineage (GTDB taxonomy): Bacteria > Pseudomonadota > Gammaproteobacteria > Pseudomonadales > Spongiibacteraceae > Litorivivens. The sequence continues at coordinate 2,799 of JBFHCW010000186.1, read as the reverse complement.
CTCCAAGGCGGTCAGTTCCTCTTCCAGATGACGCAGGATGTTCTGTACGCTCGGCACGGTTTTCCGACACGCGATCAGGCCAAAGTCGACAGTCTCCTTGCCGCTGACCAGCGTGATATTCAGGGCGCCACTGTCGATGATCAGCGAAACCGGATACAGACCGTCCAGTCGCGCACCTTGCCAGTACATCGTCTCGCGGGGGCCGGGCACGTGGGAAATGATGACGTTGCCAAGGGTTTTGTCAGGCTTTCGTCCCAGCAGGGTATTGGTTGCACCGGGCGCCATCACCATCGCGGCATAGGCCAGCAGCTGTCCGGGGGAAAGCTTGCTCATCCGCGCTTTGTTGTAGTCCATACAGCTTTTTACCGCGCGCAGGCGCGCCGCGGGGTTGTCCAGATGGGTAGCCAGTTTGGTCAGGGTAAAAGCGATCTCGTTATTGGATTTGCTCTGCTTATTCTTGCGCCGTACTGACACCGGCACGCCAGCAGTCAGGGATTCTTCCGGTAGTTCGCCGCGGTCGCTCAGATAACGCCTGAGCGCGCCGCCGCACATGGCCAAAATCACATCGTTAGCCGTGGCGTCAAAAGCGCGGGCCACCGCGCGGATGCGGGGCATGGAATAGGACTGTGCGGCAAAACGGCGGGAGGCGCTGACTTTCTGGTTGAAAATACATTTTGGGGCCTGTCCGGCGAGGGCCAGGTTCTCGTTTCCCGATCTGAAGTCTTTCAGGGTGCCACCGACTTCCCTGAAAACCGGCGTGATGGCCTTGTAGCCTTCTTTGGTCAGTGCTCGTATGGCCGTGAAGCCGCTGGCCGGGGTGGGGACGGGTGGCTGCGCCCGGCGGGACTTTCTGGCGCCAATCGACCAGGGCGGCAGCATCTCCTTGGACGCTGCTTGATCATTGGACATGCATTTGCTCAGCATGGTGATGCCGGCGATGCCGTCAGCCATGGCGTGGTGCATTTTCAGATACATGGCGATACGCCCGTCTTCCAGGCCTTCGATCAGATACATGCGCCACAGCGGGTAGGATCGGTCCAGATGGCCGCTGTGAACCCGGGAGACCATCGCCAGTAACTCCCGGATTCGGCCGGGCTTGGGCAGGGCGAGGTGAACAAAATGGTGATTCAGGTCGAAGTGCCTGTCCTCCTCCCAATAGTGAAGCCCCCGCTTGCTGACCAGCTTCTGATTGAAGGGCGGGGCGGTATTGGTATGTTGACGCAGACGGTCCGCAAGCTGGTAGGCAAAGTCCGGGGCCGCGTCTGCCGGCGGTTCCAGCATCATCAAAACCCCGATGTGCAGGGGTTGGCGGCGGTTTTCAAGCCGCAGGAAGGCATCGTCGATCAGTGCGAGTTTTTTCATGTTGGGGTTCTCCTGGTTGACGGGGGGCGCCTGACGCAGCGTCCATGCTTAGTGTTAATGATGCAAAGTACGTTCCTGCCAAGAGTAGCTGTGAGATCGGTCATTTCTGTTACCGGAGTGCGCAGATATGACGCATTTGCCATTTGCTTGCACGATACTGGCGCGTTTGCTTTAAGCCCTTGATTCCTTCCTGTAAAATTGCCGCTCTTTTGACCACGCTGGACACCGCCTACATGCTGGAAGTAAACCCTCTCCGACAAGCCATCAAGGATATGACCGAGCGAACAGACGTGCTCCGGGGGTATCTTTGACTACGCTCACAAGAAAGAGCGTCTGACCGAAGTCGAGCTCGAGCTCGGCGAACCCTCCGTTTGGGATGACCCCGATAAAGCCCAGGCTCTGGGCCGCGAGCGTGCGGGTCTGGAGGCAGTCGTTCACACCATCGACGAGCTGGATAGCGGTCTGGTGGACCTGTCCGAGTTGTTGGACATGGCGCAGGAAGAGGGCGACGAAGAGACCCTGCAGTCGCTTGAAGACGATATCGGCAAGCTCGAGGCGGCACTCAATACGCTCGAATTCAGGCGTATGTTTTCCGGTGAAATGGACGCCAACAACTGCTACCTGGATATTCAGGCGGGTTCTGGTGGCACCGAGGCTCAGGATTGGGCCAATATGCTGCTGCGCATGTACCTGCGCTGGGGCGAGCGGCGCGGCTTCAAGCCGGAGCTGGTTGAGGTTTCAGCGGGCGAGGTCGCGGGAATCAAGAGCGCCACTATCCAGTTTCAGGGCGAATACGCCTACGGTTGGCTGCGCACGGAAAACGGCGTTCACCGGCTGGTGCGGAAGTCGCCCTTTGATTCTGGCAATCGCCGCCACACCTCGTTCGCCTCCGTGTGGGTGTCGCCGGAAATTGACGACAATATTGAAATTGAAATCGATCCCTCTGACGTGCGCACGGACACCTATCGCGCCAGTGGTGCGGGTGGTCAGCACATCAACAAAACCGATTCAGCGGTGCGCTTGACCCACGAACCTACCGGCATCGTGGTGCAGTGTCAGAGCGAGCGCTCTCAGCACCAGAACCGGGACAAGTCCTGGAAAATGCTGAAGGCCAAGCTCTATGAGCTGGAACTGCAAAAGCGCAATCAGGCCGCCCAGGCCGTGGAAGACAGCAAATCCGATATCGGCTGGGGCAGTCAGATCCGCTCCTATGTGCTCGACGATCAACGGATCAAGGATTTGCGCACCAACGTGCAGACCAGCAACTGCGACAAAGTGCTGGACGGTGATATAGACCAATTTATTGAAGCCAGCCTGAAAAGCGGCCTCTGATTCACAGCTTTTTAACCTACAGGTAAGCCCATGACTGAGCAAAGCCCACCCCAAGCCGACGAGAACCGTTTGATAGCGGAGCGTCGCGCCAAGCTGGCCAAGATC
>JBFHCW010000185.1:0-4768 GCA_041585035.1 Litorivivens sp. | reverse complement strand
CGAGACCTGATCGCCACCCTTTCAGCAGGCAATGCACTGATCAGCGTGAACAGTGATCAATCCGACGTTCTCAATTCGATTCTGGGCGGGCTGCTGGGGGGATCAATCAATCTTTCAGCAGCCAGTTATCAGGGGCTGATTGACGGTGCAGTCACCTTTGGTGAGCTGACCACCGAATTGTCGAGTGCTGGCCTGTTGGCGGCCGGCGCAGGACTGAACGACCTCAGCAATCTCAGCCTTACGGTAAGCCAATTGCTAACCGCTATCGGCAGCGCGATTACCGTTAGTGGCGGCAGCAGCGCCGCCGTTACCGATATTCTTAATGCAGCTATCGCGGCGGGCAGTGCCGGTGAAACTGTCGATCTGAGTAATATTCTCGAGGTCGACGACGACTATGTTGGAAATAGCCAATCACAAGACAGTGAGGTAAGTCCGCTGCAGCTGATTACGGCCTCTCTGATGGATATCAATCTGGGAGACACCCTCAATATCAATATCACGGCAGACACCAGCTCATTGCCTATCATTCAGGATCTGTTCGGCAATACACTGAACCAGACGGTTCAGATGGCGATAAACCGTGGACCGACTATTGCCGTCGGCCGCTTTGGCTATGACACGCTTGGCCTGCCACGCACCCGAGCGCGCGCCGCTGCGCTAGATTTGGTCACCGATGTAAATCTGAATTTCGGCCCGGGCAGCAGTGGCGCGCTGAACGCGCTGCTCGGCACGCTGCTAACCGTAAACGGCAATATAACGGTTGCCACGTCAACCGCCGAAAATGAGGCATGGCTTGATCAGATCAGCCAGTGTCCGCGCCTGCTGTCGCGAATATTCGACTTTACTGTGGGCACCTCCCCCGGCGCTGTCAGCGCAGAAATACGCGGCGCTAACCCGGGTGACCCGGCCAATCTGTCCGTTGACCTGACGCTCGGCGGTCTGGGCCTGGTTGAAACCGATGTCGATGTCTCCGGTAGTTTGCCGATAGCCAATGCAAGCGACGGCAGCATCCCTTTCAGCCTTGACCTCTCACAGGCCGACGCACTACCCAGCGAGGAAGGCTCTTCCAGCACAACGCTATCTGGCGCCATCAGCAATGGCGTCAGCACAGCGGGGAGTTCGCTGGTAAGCGGCATTTCAGCCACGGTTCTGGGGCTCCCCGTCACCCTATCCACAAGCAATCAGAATGCCTTGACCAACAACCTACTGACGGCCCTTGCGCCTATCCTTGGCGGTGTCGCCGAGCTGGCTCTGGATCCAGTAATGGAGGCCCTCGGTATGGCCGTGGGTGAAGTGAGGGTTCAGATTCTTGATGTTGAGGAAGGTCAGAGTGAGTTGATGCTGTAGCGCGGTTCATACAACAGCGTTTGCAAATCGCCGACAGGCATGCGGTATCCCGCGGGCTGTTACAACAGACTTCAGCCGCGAACAGTACGCCACTGGCTATCAGTCGCTCCAGCACCTCAGTGGGGATACTGAGGTGAACGCTGTCTGCAGTATTTCGCTCTGCCATCAATTGATGCTCACGCTATAACGTTCACCGCCAGATTGCCCCCCAGCACCGCTTGCTTGTCTGCGCCTTAAATAGCCATCCAGAACAAGCAGGTTCTGACTATCCCAAGGGGGCAATCGCTCAGCCATCAAGGGCGTGCGCAACTGCTCTCGATAATGAATTTCACCGATTTGGTTGAGACAAGTGCGGCGAAGTGCAAGATGCCCGCAACGGGCAAGTGCCGCTGACAACGCCAAGCCAGAAGCCATTAGACGCTCAATGTGACGCTGACCGTCAAGTTCGCCGTGTGCGGTATAGCGCTCAATCAGAAGAATGGACAGGTCCAGAGCGCAGCCGAAGTACTGAATACTCTGGTCATCGTCTGACCGGGCTCGGCAAGCATCTCCCTGGCGCATCCAGCTCGACCAGATCGGCGACGTTGCCGCCAATCGGTCGCTAAGCAATGCGCGGTGTTTGTTACAAAGAAACTGGCAGTGCATGGGACCTTCCCCCCAACATCATTGATAATGGTTATCATTTACTTTTGGAGGCGCCGATGTCAAGACCCGCTTATTGATTATCAGGAAGGATTAACAAGATTTTCAGTCCCCTCACCCGGCGTAAAAAACAGGCAGGTTGCAGAGCGTTTGATCCGCGCGGTGTGCCAGATGTTCGCAGGGACGACCACAAAACTGCCGGGACTGTGTAAGTGGAGGCTCTGTTCGCCCTCCTCAGTCTTCAGCACAAACTCCGCATCCCCTTCGACCACACACACCAGTTCATCTCCGTGTGGGTGCCGCTCCCACGTTGCCCAGTCCTGCGTGAAGGTGTGCATCGACACCAGAACATGCTGACCGAAACCGGCGTAGCGCTGATCGATGCGGCTGTAAATTTCGGCAGACACCGGCCACACATCACAGCGCTGGCCGGGGGTAAACACCACCGCGCTTTCTGAAAAATGGTTGGGCTTCATGGGTACGTCCTTCCGTTGTCGCGACTTCCGGCTATTCCGTTCACTCGATTCACTATACTGCCCGTCACCACATTCGACCAGAGAACGGTTCCGATACCCCTCACACTCACTTATTATGACCCAAAGCACACAGCGCTCGGGATGGCGCTGCATAACAAAAAACAACGAGGAACAAATCTCATGGGCACCATTGTCATTATTCTCATTGTGCTGCTCGCCGGCATTCTATTTACCTTTATTGCACAGTCGTCAAACGATCCTAAAAACAAACGCACGATGAACACAGTCAGTATCGTCTGCTATCTTGCGGCGCTGGTCACCCTTGGGATGGCAAGCTATACCACCGTGCCAGCGGGTCATGTCAAAGTCGCCAGTCTATTCGGCAAGGTGCAGCCAACGCCCTTCGATGAAGGTTTGCATTTTCCGGTCAATCCCCTCTATTCATGGACGGAGTTCGACCTGCGCCAGAAAACTCACAAGGAAACCGCCGGCGTACCTTCTGAAGACAAGCTGGTCACAGAGATGGATGTCTCCGTCCAATACCGAACAATTGGCAGTATGGCGCCGGACATTCTTCGCAATACCGGGCAAACTCGAGACATTATCAACGTCCACCTGATCCCCAAATTGAGCTCCATACTTCGCGAGCAGGGCAAAGGCGTGGCGCAGGCTCAGGATTTCTTTCTCGAGTCGGTACAGGCACAGCTACAGTCCACTTTGCAAATTGCCCTCAGTGAATTTCTCGCCCCCAAGGGTCTGCAGATTGAATCCGTGTTGATCCGCGATGTCGTGCTCCCCGCCGTGATCCGAAACGCAATCACCGAAACCAAGAAACGTGAACAGGAAGTTCTAAAACAACAAGCCGAGCTGGAACGCTTCGCGACAGAGCAAAACCAGAAAGTAAAGCAGGCGGAATCCGAATTGCAGGCGGCAAAACTGGAAGCGGAGAAAATCCGTGCCCTGGCCGACGCAGAGGCTTACCAGATTCAGGTTATCAACCAGCAGCTGGCAAAGTCACCGAACTACATTCGCCTGAAAGAAGTTGAGCGCTGGAACGGCGTGCTGCCAAAATATACTGGCAATAGCAGTGTGCCAATACTCGATTTACGCAAGGAGTAAGGCACTGTGTTCCAGCTTACAGCACGCAGTATCCGCCGTCTGAAAGCAGGGTTGAGCCCGTCGTATACCTCGACATATCACTGAGCAGGTACAGTACGGGGCCGACAACTTCGTCGGTCTCTGCGATGCGCTTTTGCAAACTGGCGGCTTTGGCACCTTCTTCAAAGCCGGGAATCACGGCAGCGCTGTTGTCGAACAGATCAGAGTGATAGCTACCGAGCGCCAGCGCGTTAACGCGAATATTGTCTCCTGCCCATTCCGCCGCCATAACTTTGGTCATGGCGTTCAACCCTGCTTTTAAGGACGCATAAAAGCCCTGGTAGGCCGGCGGTTTCAAGCCCGATACAGAAATCACATTGATCACATTCCCCCCACCTTGGGCGGACATATGGGGAGCCGCACGTGAAGCCAGATACCAGGGCCCCATTAAATCCACCTCAAACATTTTCTGAAACAGCGAGGGTTCCAGATCGGACAAACCACCGACTGCGGGATTAATGCCGGCGTTGTTGATAACAATATCAATCGCGCCAAAATGCTCGAGTGTTTGGCGTATCAGGTTGTCGAGGCTTTCCGTCTGCCCCGCGTGAGCACTTACAGCAAGCGCTTCGCCGCCATCCTTTACTATCTGGGTTCTTACGGCCTCACAGTTTTCCAATTTACGGCTGGCGACAACGACCTTGACACCCTGCTTTGCCAGCCCGAAAGATAGGGCACGGCCCAGACCTCGACTGCCACCGGTGACAATGGCCACCTTTCCTTTCAACTCGCTGAAATTCATAGTCACCTCACACTTTCCTGACCGAATATGCCCCGCTTTCTGTTTGAGCACCCCGCCAACGAAGAAACAATTACCGCCCTGTTATTTGATAACACTCAAAGAGACTGCATCACCTCTGCCGCCAATTCGAACGAACGTAAACGCGCCTGGAGATCATATACCTGGCCAGAAAAAATAATCTCATCGACGCCCGTATCGTCGATAAACGCGTGCAGCTTTTCGGCTATCGTGTCGCGATCGCCCACCGCCGAACAGGCCATGATCTGCGACAACATCATTTGATCACGCGCATTCAGCGAATGCTGCAAATCAGCACTGGGGGGCTGCAACTTGCCGGGCTTGCCCATCGTTAAATTAACAAAGGCGCGCCGCATCGAGCTGGCGAGGAATTCAGCCTCCTCGT
>JBFHCW010000184.1:0-4796 GCA_041585035.1 Litorivivens sp. | reverse complement strand
GGCGCTGGAATCGATGGGCTTCAAAACGCTCGGCTTTGCCGGCGGCCGCGCCGATGTGTGGGAGCCCGACGAGGACGTGAACTGGGGTTCGGAAATTGAATGGCTGGGTGTAGACAAGCGATTCAGCGGTGACCGCGACCTCAAGGAGCCCTTCGGCGCCACCCACATGGGCCTGATCTACGTGAACCCCGAAGGCCCGGACGGCAGCGGCGATTATCTGGCGGCTGCAAAAGACATTCGCATTACCTTCGGCCGCATGGCCATGGACGATGAGGAAACCGTCGCGCTGATCGCCGGTGGCCACACCTTTGGCAAATGTCACGGTGCGGCGCCGGAAGCCCACAAAGGGCCGGAACCGGAAGCCGCCGGCCTGGAGCAGCAGGGCTTTGGCTGGACCAGCGATTACGGCACTGGACATGGCGCCGATACCGTCTCCAGCGGCCTGGAAGTAACCTGGACCAAAACCCCGGCCAAGTGGAGCAACAACTTCTTCGAGAACCTGTTCAACTTTGAATGGCAGCAGACCAAATCGCCGGGCGGTGCGATTCAGTGGGTAGCCAAGGATGCGCCAGCCATCATCCCCGATGCGCACGATCCGAAGAAGAAGCACAAACCCACCATGCTGACCACCGATCTGACCCTGCGCTTTGACCCGGAATTTGAAAAAATTTCCCGGCGTTTTCTGGAAGACCCAAAAGCCTTTGCCGATGCCTTTGCCAGAGCCTGGTTCAAACTCACCCATCGCGATATGGGTCCGCGCGCCCGCTATCTGGGCCCGGAAGTGCCCAAAAAAGAGCTGATCTGGCAAGACCCGATCCCCAAGCTGAACCATAAGCTGGTGAGCAAAAAAGATATTGCCGACCTGAAAAAGAAGATTCTCGGCTCGAAGCTCACGGTGTCGCAGTTGGTCTCCGCAGCCTGGGGCTCGGCGTCGACTTTCCGCGGTTCCGACAAGCGCGGCGGCGCCAACGGCGCGCGCATCCGACTGGCCCCGCAAAAGGACTGGGAAGTAAACCAGCCCAAGCAACTGGCCAAAGTGTTGAAGGTGCTGGAAGGCATTCAGGCGGACTTCAACAAAAAGGCAAAAGGTGGCAAGCGTGTGTCTCTAGCCGACCTGATTGTGCTGGGCGGTTGCGCCGCGGTAGAGCAGGCCGCTGAAAAGGCGGGCGTGAAGGTCAAGGTGCCGTTTACCCCCGGGCGAATGGATGCCTCGCAGGAGCAAACCGATGTCGAGTCGTTTTCCCATCTGGAGCCGATCGCCGATGGCTTCCGCAACTATCAGCACGGTAAATACTCGGTTAACGCCGAAGCCATGCTGATTGACCGCGCTCAATTACTCACCCTGACCGCACCTGAGATGACCGTGCTGGTAGGCGGGATGCGCATGCTGGGAACGAATGCCGACCGCAGCAAACACGGTGTGTTCAGCAGCAAGAAAGGCGCTCTGTCCAACGACTTTTTTGTGAAGTTGCTGGACATGGGCACCGAGTGGAAGCCGAGCGCGGACGACCCGGATGTGTACGAGGGCTACAACCGCAAAACCGGCAAACTCACGTTTACCGGCACGCGGGTTGATCTGGTGTTCGGTTCCAATTCCCAGCTGCGGGCACTTGCCGAGGTGTATGCCAGTGCCGATGCCAAAGAGAAGTTTGTGAAGGACTTTGTGGCCGCCTGGGACAAGGTGATGAACCTGGACCGCTTTGATTTGCGCTAATCACTCAGCGCAGCCAAGGTGAGGGGCGGGGGCGGTTTCGCGGCCGGAAACTTATGCCGCGAACAGCCCTGCCAAGATGGGTAAAATTACCACCTTTTGCCCCCTCTTCTTGGCCTTACCCTCATCTTCTTGTGCGCTGCGCTTTTCAGGCAATAGCGCCTGATTGGTTAGCCTTCAACGCTAAGGTGCTGCACAAGCAAACTCCAGTGCACTTGCTACACTGGTAATTCATAACGCCAGATCCAGCTTTCAGGGGGATATTTTCATGACCACCTTAACGCTCAACGGCAACAAGGTTTCTACCGACGCGCCACCCGATACACCCCTTTTATGGGTGATTCGCGATGAATTCAATCTCAAAGGCACCAAGTTTGGCTGCGGTATTGCCATGTGCGGCGCCTGCACGGTGCACCTTAACGGCAACCCGATACGCTCCTGTTCCATGCCCGTGAGTGCGGCCGAAGGCGGTGATGTGCGCACCATTGAAGGTCTGGAGAACAGCCATCCCCTGCAGCAAACCTGGATAGAACAGCAGGTGCCCCAGTGCGGCTACTGCCAGTCAGGCCAGATCATGCAGGCAGCGGCGCTGCTGGCGAACAAGGCGAGCCCTTCTGACGACGACATTGTGCAGCATATGTCCGGCAACCTCTGTCGCTGCATGGCCTATGTCCGCATCAAATCCGCCATCAAGCAGGCCGCCGCGAAAACTGACGGCACCGTGCAGGTTTACGATCCGAGCCGCGCCGCGGTAGTCGGCGTGGCCGGGCAGGTAACCGAGCAGGAGGTGGGCTGACATGACACGCGTCAATAAAACTGAACGCATTGAACAAAGCCGCCGCCAGTTTCTGGTGGGCTCCGTGAGTGCCGGGCTGGTGATGGCCTTTGCCCCGGCTTTTACGCGCTACGGCGCGTTGCTGGCCTCTGAAAAGATTGAGCAGAAACTCTTCAGCCCGACGATCTGGTTTCAGATAGATACGCAGGGCGACATACTGGTCAATGTCACCCGCGCGGAAATGGGTCAGCATGTGGGCACTGCGTTGGCGCGCATTGTCGCCGACGAACTGGGCGCAGACTGGAATCGTGTTCACTTCAAACACGTGGATACGGACCCCAAATGGGGTTATATGGTGACCGGCGGTTCCTGGTCCGTGTTCCAGTCTTACCTGCCGATGTCGCAGGCGGGCGCCGCTGGCCGCGAGGCTATTATTGAAGCGGGCGCTGCGCTGTTGGGGGTTAAACCTGAGCGTTGTACGACCCGCGAAAGCCAGGTGGTTTGCGGCAATAAGCGCATCGATTTTGCCGAGGTGGTAAAACGCGGCAAGATTGATAAAACCTATTCCGCCGAAGCACTGGCGAAATTCAAACCGAAAAAACCGGCGCAACGCGACCTGATTGCCAAACCCGGCAAGGCGCTGGACATTCCCCCGAAAACCAACGGCGAGGCACGCTACGGCATTGACGTGGAACTGGAGGGAATGGTCTACGCCAGACCGCTGGTGCCGCCCACCCGCTACGGTTCTGTGGTGAAAAGCGTTGACGACAGCGGCGCGAAAAAGGTTAAGGGTTATCTGGGCTATGAAGTTCTGAAAGACCCCAGCGAGGTTTTACAGGGCTGGGTAACAGTGCTGGCCGACACCTACTATGGCGCTATCAAGGCAGCCGACCAGCTCAAGGTGCAGTATCAAAAAGGTGATACCGCCAAGGTGAGCGAAGACGATCTGATAGCCGAGGGCGAAAAGCTGGTGGCGGATAGATCTGCCGGTGCACTGTTTGTCGAACACGGCGATATCGACGCGGCTGCGCAGCAGGCGGCTACATCATTGGAGGGCCGTTACCGCACAGCCTCTGCCCTGCACTTTGCGCTGGAGCCGGTGAATGCCACGGTGGAATTCAAAGACGGCATTTGCCATGTGTATACCGGTAATCAGTGGCAGTCGCTGTTTTTGCCCGTGGTGGCAAAGTCGGTTGGCTTGAGTGAAGACAAGGTTATTATTCACCAGCATTATCTGGGCGGCGGTTTCGGGCGGCGCCTGGCGGGCGACTATATGTTACCGGCGGCGTTGACCGCGAAGGCGGTTAACAAACCGGTGAAATTAGTCTTTACCCGCGAAGACGATTCCCGTTTCGATTGTATTCGTTCGCCGTCGGTGCAGCACTTCTGGGCCTACTGGGACAGCAAACAAAAGCTGCAGGGCATTGAACATGCCGCGGCGGCCGGCTGGCCTACCAAAACCATGGCGCCCGCCTTTCTGATTGACGGTGTCGACGGCAAAGGCAAGATCGATACCTTCTCCATCAGCGGCGCTGACCATTGGTACACGCTCCCCAATCATCGGGTGCGCGCCATCAACAACCCTCTGGCTCAGAAAACCTTTGTGCCGGGTTGGCTGCGTGCGGTTGGCCCCGGCTGGATAGGCTGGGGCGTGGAATCCTTTATGGATGAAGTGGCGCACAAGCAGAATGTCGATCCGGTCGCTTTTCGGCTGAGCCTGTTGGATGCCAAGGGGAAAAACGCTGGCAAGGCACCGGAGGCGGTGGGCGGCGCCAAGCGTCTGGCTCATGTTCTAAAGGAAGTGAAAAAACAATCCGGGTGGGGCCGCAAGCTGCCCGACAACGAAGGCTTGGGGGTTGCTGTTGCCGGAGGGCAGGAGCGCACCATGCCAACCTGGAGCGCCTGCGTTGCCCACGTGAAGGTCAACCGGGATAACGGTCAGGTGACGGTTAAAAAGCTCACCACCGTTATGGATTGCGGCACGGTAGTGCACCCGGACGGCGCGCTGGCGCAGACCGAAGGCGCCATGCTCTGGGGCTTGAGCCTGGCGCTGCATGAAGGCACCAGGATCAAAAACGGGCAGGTAGCGGACAACAACCTGAATACCTACAGCCCGCTGCGAATGAAAGATGTCCCGGAGTTGGCTATCAGTTTTGTCGAGAACACCGAGTTTCCCGTGGGGCTCGGTGAACCCGGACTGATAGCGGTAGCGCCGGCCATTGGCAATGCCATTTTCAACGCCGTGGGCGCCAGGGTGCGGGACCTGCCGATTACAGCGGACGCCGTCAAAGCCGCCATGAAAAGCTAGCG
>JBFHCW010000183.1:0-4820 GCA_041585035.1 Litorivivens sp. | reverse complement strand
CGGTGACTACGTACAGGGCATCAAGTCTGGCGTGATGGAAGTGGGCGATGTGTTTGCAATCAACAAATGTGACCTGGACGGCGTGCGGGCCTTGGAAAAGGTACTGCAATTGGAAGCCCACGACCGGGAAAACAAAACCGGTTTTGTGACCACCGTGTGTCGCACCAATGCGATCAGCGGCGATGGCGTGGCCGAACTGAGCGACGCGCTGGAAGCGGCGTTGCAGTCTCCGCAGGCGAAGGCGCGGCGGGCGTCCCAGCTGCGGGCTTTTTCTGAATTGCTGTTAACCATCGAACTGCGCCAGCACTGGCTCAAGCCTTTTGTCACGGGCGAGCGAGGTACCGCCTTTTTCGATGATCTGAAGCAAGGTAAAACCCAGCCGGCCGATATCGTTGATGCCTTTCGCGAAGCGCAGGAGTAATTGTCGGTGAGAAACAGCCGCGGCTGGTATCTGGTTTTCCTGCTGTTTCTGGCCTATCTACTGTCCTTCCTCGACCGCCAGATCATTGCCTTGCTGGTCGATCCGATCAAGCAGGATCTGGGGATATCCGATTTTCAGTTCGCGCTACTGCACGGCTTGGGCTTTGGGGTTTTCTTTGCACTGTTCGGGATTCCCATTGCCTTGGCAGCGGATCGCTGGCGACGTACCCGCGTTATTGGTGTTGGCATTGTGGTGTGGAGCGCGATGACGGTGGCCTGCGGGCTGGCGCGCAATTATCTGCAGCTTTTTCTCGGCCGAGTTGGGGTTGGCGTGGGTGAAGCGGCGCTGGCGCCGGCGGCCTACTCCCTGCTGGCTGACGTGTTTGACCGAAAGCGCCTGCCCACCGCAATGGCCGTGTTTTCCATGGGCAGTACCGTGGGTAGCGGTTTTGCTTTTTTACTGGGCGGTCGTTTGCTGGATTGGCTGGAAGGATGGGACCGCAGCCATATCAGCTGGCTGAACGGGTTTGCGGACTGGCAGCTGGCTTTTATGCTGGCCGGATTGCCGGGCCTGTTTCTGGCGGTGCTGATTTTCCGTTTTGCTGAACCCAAACGCCGGGGGCTGCTTGAGGCTCCACCCTCGGATGCGCTGCAGCAACTGCGCACCACGTTTGGTTTTCTGATGGCGAGGCGCCGGCTCTATCTGGGGATATTTCTGGCCATTGCGGCAACAACCGCCATGAGTTCGGGTTTTATCGTTTGGACGCCGGTCTACCTGATCCGCCACTTTGGCCTGACGCCGGCGCAGGCGGCCAGTCACTTTGGCAGCATTTTTGTGGTTGCCGCCAGCCTCGGGGTTCTTTGCGGCGGGGTTCTGGCTTCGCGCTGGCAACCGCGCTTTGGTCAGCAGGCCTACCTGCGGGTGATGGTGCTGGCGATGTCGGGCACATTGCTCAGCTTGCTGCCTCTTGGTTTCACGCTGAGTCTGCCGCTTACCAGCGTGCTGATTGCGGCGGCGGTGTTTTTTACCCAGTCGCTGGCCGGCGTGTCGGTGGCCTGCCTGCAGGTGGTGACACCGAATGAAAAGCGGGCCCAGGTCTCCTCCTACTTCCTGCTTTTTGTAAACCTGCTCGGCTACGGCAGCGGTGCGCCGCTGATTGCCGCGCTCGGCGATTTTCTATTGCCGCCACAAGCACACCTCGGCATGGCGCTGGCGCTGGCTGCGGCGGTTTTGCTGCCGCTGGCGCTGCTGGCCGTGCGGCTTGCCTGGCAACCCTATAAAATTGCCCGCAATTTTGTCCTGGATGAAGATTAACGTGAGTGAGCTGGCGCAGTTGTTGGACGAATACCGGGAGTCGGCGCTGGGTGTGGTGCTATTTTCACTGGTGGCCGATTACGAAGCCCGGTTTTTGCAGGCCTACAGTAAACAGGGGTTTGCCGATATCCGCCGCTCTCACGGCGCCGTACTGCGCCATCTCGATGCCAGTGGCACCACTCTGTCTGAGCTGGCCCTGAGAGCCGGGGTGAGCAAGCAGGCAATCGGCAAGGTCGTGCGTCAGCTGGAAGCGCTGGGTTATCTGTCGGTAGTGGTCAGTGCCAGTGACAAACGCGCGCGCTTGGTTCGCTTCAGTTTGCGTGGTGATCGTCTGGTTAGTGCCTCGAATCGGGTGGTGGATGATATTCGACGGCACTATCGCCAGCAACTTGGCAGCGATACCTTTCAGCGACTGTTTGATCTGCTGCAGGCTCTGACCGAGGCGCTTGGTCGGCAGCCCCGCGTCAGCGCAACGGGCGAGGCCCAGCGCTTTCTGCATTTTGGTCGGCTGATGGTCGAGCTGGCCGAAAACTTCGAGCAGCAGCTGCTTGCCGAGCTTTCCCCGGGTGATGCGGAAAAGCTCTCGCGACCGGTGCTCAGTCAGTTTTTCTATTGCCGGGCCGGTGGCATGACCGTGACCGAACTGGCCGAGCGGCAGCCGCTAACCGTTCAGGCTGTCAGTCTAACCAGTCGGGCAATGGTCAAGACGGGCTTGCTGGCTGTGCGTGAAAGTCCTCGTGACAGCCGGGCCAAGGAGTTGTCCGTCAGTGCTGCCGGTCAGATCTGGTTGCAGAATGTGGTTGTGGCCAACCAGCGGATACAGAAAACCTACGCTGATTTACTGGGGTCACAGGGCTTGCGGGAACTGGATCAGATTTTCCGGCGTTTACTGACGGCGCTTTCCCCTCACGATTAAACCCGCCGGCTCGGCGCGGCTCTCGCGTATCGAGAGTTACTTGGATACCACCTGCCCCCGATAAACCTGTTTGCTGGTTGTCGCGCGTGGAGCACCATCATCTGTATTTTCAGACGTTTATTTTTGAATTTTCTGGCCGCGATAGGTGATCGTGGTGGTTTTGGGGTCGGCCTCGAGCGTCTGTTCTGCGCTGTTTTTCGCAGGCTTGGGCGTAAGGGAATAGGGAATCCCGGCCATCTTCATTAAATTGACTATGGTGTCGCGGGTAAACGGGTCGCGGCTGCGGTGTCCCAGATCCGCGAGGCTGGCCAGTAAATCAGGATCTGTCAGGCGCAAGCGAAGGCCAAATTCGGACTGAACGCGAGACCTCAATTGCTGCAGCAAACTGACCATTTCGTGGCTATATAACATTGTGTGACCTTATCAATCGGTGCAGAGGGCGTTCGGTAAGGCCCGGTCAATCTTCGAGTGCAAGCAATTGCCGGGGCGAACGCCGTGGGTAACGCAATAAATGTTCCAGTTTATTGCTGCATATTGCGGCGCTTTGGCCCTGTCGGTGCCCGGCCAGGGGGCACAGGAGAAATAACGCACCAATAAGGTGTATTCGGGGAATCTGAATAACTCTTAACCCTATCCGGTGCAAAGTCCGGCCTACACTCATTACATAACAATCACCCCGTTGAGGATTCCCCATGCTGTCGCAAATGGATGACTACCCGCTGCATCAGATTGCCGATGTAATTCGCTACCCCGGCACCTCTGACCGAAATTTCTATGACCGCTACTATTTCAATATGCACGCCTCCAGTGATGACCTGTTTATGGTGATGGGGATGGGGCAATACCCGACTTTGGGTGTGCAGGATGCCTTTGTGGTTGTGCGCCGCGGTGACAAGCACCATGTGGTGCGGGCATCACGCGAGTTGGGCGACGACCGTATGGATACCTCGGTGGGGCCGTTACGGGTGGAGGTGATCAAGGGATTGGAGAAGGTTCGTTTTGTGGTGGAGGAGAGTTCCGAGCACCCCGTCGCCATGGACGTCACCTGGGAGGGGGCAATCCCGGCCTTTCTGGAGCCGCGCCAGTATATTCGCAAACACGGCCGGGTACTGTTTGATTCCATGCGCTTTGCCCAGACGGGTTGCTGGACAGGTACGCTTCGGGTTGGTGATGAAACGTTCGAGGTCACCCCGGACAAATGGAAGGGCAGTCGGGATCGCTCATGGGGAATTCGTCCGGTGGGCGAGCACGAACCGCAGGGCATTCATGAAGGCACGCCGATCATGGAAGGCATGTGGAATTACTGTCCCATGCAGTTCGATGATTTCTCCATTATCTATATTCTGAACGAACACAACGACGGTACCCGGGTGCTGGAAGAGGCCGTCCGGGTCTGGAATGACCCTGAGCGCGAGCCGGAATGGCTGGGCAGGCCAGAACACGAGCACAATCTGGTGGTTGCCAAGCCCTACCAGACCTTTATTGATGCTGCCGTGATTCGCTTTCCCGACGCACCGGAAGGTCCGCTTGAAGTGAAGATCACGCCACTGACCCACGTATGGGTGATGGTCGGCACGGGCTATGGGCTGGAAGCCGACTGGAAGCACGGTATGTACAAGGGCAAGAAAGTGGTCGAGAGCTTTACGCTGGACATGGACGCAGATAAAGAGCGCATGTTTGGTCTCTGCGATAACGCAGCCCGTTTTGAAATGAACGGTCAGGTTGGCTACGGGCTGTTTGAATACGGTTTCTTCGGGAACTTTGATCGCTACGGTGTTAAGTAAGCATGGCGACTATAGACGCAGTTTTGTTCGACTTCGGTGGGGTGTTTACCTTGTCGCCGTTCGCTGCTTTCGATGAGGTCGGGCAGGGCGTGGGGGCTCGACCGGGGCAGGTTCAGGAACTTGTTTTTGGTAACTACCATGAAGATGGCGATCACCCCTGGCACCGGCTGGAGCGCGGTGAGATAACGCTGGATGACTGCCGCACAGACATCATGACGCGTGCCGAGCGGGAGCACGGCCTGAGGCTGGATATCTACGAGGTATTCGCTGCCATGCCCCGTGATGGCGGCTTGCGCACAGCCTTTGTCGACAAAGTGGCAGAGTTGAAAACACGTGGTCTCAGGCGGGCAATCATCACCAACAACGTAAAAGAGTTCGCCGATGG
>JBFHCW010000182.1:0-4828 GCA_041585035.1 Litorivivens sp. | reverse complement strand
TTCCGCACGGGAGTTGCTGCGAACCGGAGAAGAGGCCTACAAAAGCCTGTCGCTTTCGGACAAGAGTCTGGCGGATGATGTGCTGATACAAGCCATGTGTGAGCACCCGAAATTGATCCAGCGCCCGATCGTGGTGAAAGGAGAGCGTGCCGTTCTGGGCCGCCCGCCCGAGAATGTGTTGGACCTGCTGGCATGACGCCCTACGTTCTGGTGCTGTACTACAGTCGCTACGGCGCTTGTCGGGCGATGGCGACCCATGTTGCGCGCGGCGCAGAACAGGCGGGGCTGGAGGCGCGGGTGCGCACCGTGCCGCCGGTATCGGCAGATTGCGAAGCCACGGCGCCGGCCATTCCCGATGAAGGGCATCTTTACGCGACCCAGGACGACCTGCGCGACTGTGCCGGCCTGGTGCTGGGCAGCCCGACCCGCTTTGGCAATATGGCCGCGCCGATGAAATATTTTCTCGATGCCAGCTCGGCCCTGTGGCTCAGCGGTGACCTGATCGGCAAACCGGCGGCGGTGTTTACCTCCAGCAACAGTCTCCACGGTGGTCAGGAATCGACCTTGCTGACCATGATGCTGCCTCTGCTGCATCACGGTATGCTGCTGTTGGGCTTGCCTTACAGCCACGCGGAACTGTCATCGACCACCACGGGCGGTACGCCCTATGGCGCGTCACACGTCAGCGGTTCTAACAACCGGGCGCCGGACGAGACGGAGCTGCATTTGTGCCGTGCGCTGGGAGAGCGGGTGGCCACCACCGCGAGGGCTTTGTCCGATGCGAAATAAAAAAACCTCGCAGGTGAGTTCGGCAACATTGCAGGGCAAGGCAGATCTGGCCTGGCGCCTGCTGCTGACCTGCGTTGCGATGGAGCTCATTGTGCTGACGCTCACGACCTGGTGGCTGCATCAGGAAGGGCGCGAGCCCAGCCTGACCATCTGGCTGGTGCGTATTG
The DNA here is from genome assembly GCA_041585035.1 of Litorivivens sp. GTDB lineage: Bacteria > Pseudomonadota > Gammaproteobacteria > Pseudomonadales > Spongiibacteraceae > Litorivivens. The sequence continues at coordinate 3,872 of JBFHCW010000182.1, read as the reverse complement.
TGCCGTTGCTGGTGTTTGTGCCGGGCATGCTCAAGCGCAACCTGCGCAGTCTGGCCTGGTTGTGTTTTGTGGTGCTGATGTACTTCATGATTGCGGTGACGGAAGCCATGTCGCCGCTGCGCTTGTGGATCAACTACGTGGAAGTCGCCTTGTCGGTGGCGATCTTTCTCACCGCGATGATGACGATACGCTGGCAGGCCCAGGCCAAACGACAGCAACTGGCGGAACAGGTAATTGGGGATATAGATGAGTGAACGCAAAGGGATTTTCTCGCGCATTGGCGGTTTTCTGGAAGGCCTGCGCCGTTTTTTGGTAAACACGGTTTTTCTGCTGTTTCTGGTGGCCTTGGGCTTTGCTCTGTTTGCCAAGGGGCCGAGTCTGCCCGAGCGTTTTGCGCTTGAGCTGGATCTGCGCGGATTGGTGGTTGATCAGCTCAGTCCCGCGGACCCGCTGTCGGAATTGATCGAAGGCGAGGCTTTGGCAGAAACCCGGCTGCAGGACAGCATCGATGCGATTGATCGGGCCAGCAGTGATGAGCGGGTGCAGTTGCTGCTCCTGTCTCTGGGCGAGCTCGAACATATCGGCATGAGCAAAACCTCGGAGCTGGCCGCCGCCATCGCCCGTTTCAAGGCAAGTGGCAAACCGGTCCTGGCGATCAGCGATGCCTATGATCAGGACAGCTATTTGCTGGCGAGCAATGCCGATGAGATCTACCTCAATCCGATGGGCGGTGTGGTGATCGAAGGCTTCTCGGTCTACCGCAACTACTTCAAAGCCGCGCTCGACAAACTGGCCATCGATTTTCATGTGTTCCGTGTGGGCGAATTCAAGTCGGCCATGGAGCCCTTTGTACGCGAGTCCATGTCGGAGGAAGCGCGTGACGCCAATCGCGGCTGGCTGGGTGATCTCTGGGGTGATTACCGGGAGATAGTGACGGGCAATCGGGAGCTGTCGCACGAAGACTTTGAGCGCTACGTCAATCAGATCGACGCGGTGCTGGCCGAGCACGAGGGCAGCTTTGCCGAGGCGGCGCGCGCGTCAGCTCTGGTCGATAAGGTGGTAACGCAGCAGCAGTGGTCGGGGATGATGCGCAGCCGGGTTGGCAGTGATGCCGACGGCAATTTCAACCGGGTGGGTTTTCAAGAGTACCTGAGTTTGAGCGATGCACCGCTGGAAACCACCACAGACTCCGTCGGTATTCTGGTGGCGCAAGGCGTTATCGCCGACGGTGACATGGTGGACGGTATCGGCGGCGACAGTTTTTCGGAGCTGGTGCGCCGGGCACGGGATGACGACAGCATCAAATCGGTGGTGCTGCGCATCGACAGCGGCGGTGGCTCGGCCTTTGCGTCGGAGCAGATACGCCAGGAATTGATAGCCCTGAAACAGAGCGGCAAGCCACTGGTGGTGTCAATGGGCAGTGCGGCGGCTTCCGGCGGCTACTGGATCGCGGCCAACGCCGACGAAATCTGGGCGACGCCGGCCACCATTACCGGCTCTATTGGCATCTTTGGTGCCTTTCCCACCATTCAGCGCAGTCTGGAAAAAATCGGTGTGACCACCGATGGGGTTGGGACCACGGCAGTCGCCGGTGGTCTGCGCCCGGATCGCCCCCTGAACCCGGTGGTCAAACGCGCGCTGCAGTCAGGTATTGAACACGGCTATCAGCAGTTTCTGGATATCGTGGCCGAGGGCCGCGATATGCTGCCGGAGCAGGTGGACAAAATTGCCCAGGGTCGGGTGTGGACAGGCAGTGATGCGCGCCAGCTCGGGCTGGTGGATCAGCTGGGTGGGCTGGAAGATGCCGTAGCTTCGGCTGCGAGCCTGGCGGGCCTGAGCGACTATCGCACGGTCTGGGTTGAGCCGTCCTTGCCGCCATTGCAGGCGCTGGTCAGTCATTTTCTGGAGCAGTCGGGCTTGGGCTCGCGTATTGCGCTGCCGCACTGGTGGTCGCCGGTTGGCGAGTTATACCGTCAGTTGCAGGCGATGACGGATCCCGCGGGGATGTATGCCTACTGCGTGGAATGCTCAGCCCCTTGAGGCACTGACGCGGTACATCCCGAAGAACTGGCGCCTAGGCGAGATGCTGGCGCCAGGCCTCAAAGCCACCGTCGACGCTGTAGACTTCGGCAAACCCCTGTTCGGCAAAGTACTGAGCTGCGCTCTGGCTGCTGTTGCCGTGGTAGCAGTAAATGATCAGCGGCTGGTCGCGGCTGGCGGTTTGCATAAATTCGTCCACCGTATTGCCGTCCAGATGCGTGGCGCCGGGCACGTGACCCAGGGCAAAGGACTGGCCGTCGCGAATGTCTGCCAGCGTGCAGGTTTTTTCATTCAGCAGGGTTTGCGCGGTTTCGATGGAGATGCGTTGAAATACGGGTGTTGTCATGGAAGTTCACTGCGGGGTTTGCGAAGCCCATAGGGTAACCGCTATGCTCCCTCGGCGAAATCGAAAATGAGCTGCCTGTGTCTCAACCCTCACCTCAATCCAAGCCGCCAAGTCCGCCCCGCTTTTCCCTGCGCACCCGCCTGCGCAGTTTCGTCTACGCGTATCAAGGCATGTCGACGCTGCTGCGCGAGCAGCACAATGCGCGAATACACGCCTTGGCGCTCTTGGGCGCTGTGGTTCTCGGCCTCTGGCTCAAGCTAAGTATTCAGGAGTGGTCACTGATCTTACTCGCCAGTGCGCTGGTTATGGGGTTTGAGGCGCTGAATTCAGCCCTGGAATACCTCTGTGATCGGGTTGAGCCCGCGCGCGACCCCTTGATCGGCAAGGCCAAGGATGTGGCGGCTGCTGCGGTGCTGATGGCCGCGCTTACCGCTGCCGCCATCGGCGTGCTGATTTTTCTGCCCAAATTGCTGGCGCTGTTTTAAGCCTGAGCAGGCTGGACCGCTTCTTCCGGTGATGGTTCCGGGGCGCCGGTCAGATCCTGCAGGATCACATACAGGCAGGGAATCAGCACCAGCGTAATCACCGTTGCAAAAATAATCCCAAAGCCCAGTGATACCGCCATGGGTATCAGGAACTGTGCCTGCACGCTGGTTTCCAGCAGCATGGGTGCCAGTCCGAAGAAGGTGGTCAGTGAGGTCAGCATGATGGCGCGATAGCGCTGGGTGCCGGACTGCACCACCGCCTCGATCACCGGTGTGCCATTGGCAATGGCGCGATTGATAAAGTCCACCATGATCAGGCTGTCATTCACGACCACGCCGGACAGAGCGATGATGCCGAAAAAGGACATCATGTCGATGGGCAGGCCCATAAACAGGTGGCCGATGATGGCGCCGATAATGCCAAAGGGGATCACCCCCATGATAATGATCGGTTGCAGGTAGGATTTGAGCGGCACTGCCAGCAGTGCGTAGATCCCGAACAGGGCCAGTGCAAAGCCGACAAACAGGCTGTTAAATACCTTGGCGGATTCTTCGGTCATGCCGTCGGCTTGGAAGTCCAGTCCGGGATAACGTTGTTTCAACTGGGGCAGGTAGGTGGCGATCAGGTCGCTGGCAATACTGTCGGGCTCGGCGTAGTTGCGATCGACTGCAGCGCCGACGGTCACCGCGCGCTCGCCATCAATGCGGGACAGTTTGCTAAAACCGGGTTCGATGCTGGCATTGGCCAGCACCGAGAAGGGCACAAAATTGCCGTCGCCGGTTTGCAGGTAGAGGTTTTCGAGGTCCGATATCGCTTCGCGCTCTTCCTTGGGCAGGCGAGCCATGACTTTCACTTCGTCGTTACCGCGCTGCATGCGCTGAGCTTCTGCGCCGTAAAAGGCGTGGCGCACTTGGGTGGCGATATCGGCGAGGCTGATCCCGAGCGCTTCGGCCATGGGCTTGGTGCTGAGCACGATTTCGTCCTGCGAGGCATCGGCGCT